>JAUVON010000005.1 GCA_030599175.1 Desulfobulbaceae bacterium
AGTCTTCTCTCCATGAGATGAGACACTTTACCGGTATCGGTACAGTACCCCAGGGACAGTTTATCGTTTCCAATGACAAAACCGACAGGGTCAGCAGTATCATGGGATATCCGAAATGATCGTATTGTGAGATCTTGAAATTCAACACGATCCCCCGTCTCAAACTCGAGATGCTGAAACAATCTCCCGAGACGCTTCTCCCCTGCCTTAAATGTACCTGGATTTGCAAAGACTGGAATGCTGCACCGCCTGGAGACGACCCCGACCCCGCTTATATGATCATTGTGCTCATGGGTAACACAGATTGCTTTGACATGGGAAAGGTCACGCTCGATAAAGCGCAGCCGCTTTGCCAGTTCTTTGCCGGAAAATCCGCCATCAATGAGAATGCCCGTTTTCCCACTTTCTATATAGACGGAATTACCGCGGCTGCCACTACCTAATACTGAGAATCGCATTTTATCATAGTCCGGTATGACCAAAGCCGCCGGCTCCTCTATCTGTCGTCTCCAACTCACTCACAATATCGAATCGTGCTCTTACTACAGGTGCAAGTACTAGCTGAGCAATGCGATCACCCCTTCTTACCTTGAATGCAGCTTTGCCTAGATTTATTAAAGCTATCTTCACCTCCCCACGATAATCCTCATCAATTGTACCAGGACTGTTAACTATAGTAACTCCATGTTTTACAGCAAGACCACTCCGCGGACGTACCTGCAGTTCATACCCTTCCGGCAGTGCAACAGCAAAACCGGTCGGCAGCAGTACAATTTCTCCCGGATCGATACTCAAGGTCATTTGTACAGCGGCCTCTACATCCATACCTGCTGCTCCCACAGTCTCATATTGCGGAAGATTCAAATCCTGTTTATCTTTTGAAGAAAGCCAACAAAGCTTTATGCGTTTTTCTACCATAATGAGACAACTATTATTTCTCAAACAGTTGAGATCACGATCATAAAGGTAACAAAAAAGCCGACTCCTTATAAAAGGGCCGGCTTTTTTCATCAGGCAACATCCAGAATAAAATTATTTCTCAATCAAAGCCTTACGACTCAAACGAATGCGACCGCGGTTGTCAACATCAAGCACCTTGACTTCCATGATGTCACCTTCACTCACCACATCAGTCACCTTGCCAACTCTTTCATGGGCAAGTTCAGAAATATGAACGAGACCATCCGTACCTGGAAGAATTTCCACAAAGGCGCCAAAATCTTTTATTGTCTTTACAGTACCTTTATAAACTCCACCAACTTCAGCCTCTGCGGTAATAGCTTTTACCTTTTCAACAAGAGCATCGGCCAGGTCACCATTTAAGGCAAACATTTTTACCAGTCCGGAATCATCCACCTCGATTTTAGCATCAAATTCGGCAGACAATTCTTTGATGATTTTCCCTCCTGGTCCAATGATATCGCGTATTTTATCCTGGCTGATCTTATGAACAATATACTTCGGAGCATGGTCAACAACCCCATCACGAGCTTTGGCGATCCCTTTTTCCATTTCAGAGAGGATATGCATACGCCCCTCTTTTGCCTGGGAGAGTGCACTGCCCATAATCTGACGATCAACGCCATCAATTTTAATGTCCATTTGCAGTGATGTTATGCCATCACAGGTACCAACTACTTTAAAATCCATATCTCCCAGATGATCTTCATCGCCTAGAATATCTGATAAAATAACAATCTTCTCACCTTCTTTGATCAGTCCCATGGCAATACCGGAAACAGGCCGCTTTATCGGTACACCGGCATCCATCATAGCCATACTCCCGCCACACACCGTTGCCATGGAGGAAGAACCGTTAGATTCAAGGATCTCTGAAACGACTCTGATAGAATAAGGGAACTCCTCCTCAGATGGTAACACAGCTTCCAGCCCCCGTGCAGCCAGAGTGCCATGGCCAATATCACGACGGGAGGGACCTCTAAGAAAGCGCGCTTCTCCGACACAATACGGAGGAAAGTTATAGTGGAGCATGAACCTTCTCAGCTCCTCACCATTTAAAGTTTCTACACGCTGCTTATCGCGTTCACTGCCCAGGGTGGCGGTGACCAGAGCCTGTGTCTCCCCCCGGGTAAAAAGAGCGGAACCATGGGTTCGGGGTAAATATTCGGCCTCGCAGGAGATGTCACGAATTTCATCAAATTTACGCCCGCCAATTCGAATTTCACTATCGGCAATTTTATTCCGCATAAATGATTTTTTATACGATGACAGGAGATCTTTGATACTGTTTGTCTGCTCGCCTGTTTCATCCAACTCAGCAAGAACAGAAGCTTTCAGCTCGTCGTAAACCTTTCCACGTTCCATTTTATCGGAAGTGTTAAAGACTTTTTCCATACCTGAAGCAGCTACTTTACGAACCTGTTCCAGAAGTTCCTCGTCAATGACAGGAGCTTCAACTTCACGTTTTTGTTTACCTACAGATTTCTGTAACTCGTCCTGCAGGTCGATCAATGGCTGCAACTGCTCAAAAGCAAAGAAGATACCGGAAAGTACTTCATCTTCACTCAACTCATCCGCCTTACCTTCTACCATTACAACCGCCTGACGAGTACAGGCAACAATAATATCCATTGAGGATTTCTTCAGTTCTGAAACAGTTGGGTTCAGAACGTACTCGCCATCGATGCATCCCACACGACCACCGGCTACCGGGCCGTTAAAGGGTACATCAGATATAGTCAGGGCACATGATGCTCCGGTCAAAGCAAGAACATCTGGTAAATTTTCCTGATCTGCAGAAAGAACGGTAGCAATAACCTGTGTTTCGGAACAATATCCGTCAGGGAATAGTGGCCGAAGAGGGCGATCAGTAATTCGGCAGGTCAACACTTCATTATCACTGGGTCGACCTATTTCCCGCCTGAAATAGTTTCCTGGAATCCTACCCACTGAAGCGAGTTTTTCCTGATATTCAATTGTAAGAGGTAAAAAACCGAGTTCAGGTTTACTCTCTTTTGCACCTACAGCTGTAACGAGTACTACAGTGTCTTCACACCTGATCACAACCGATCCAGATGCCTGTTTGGCAATTTTACCGGTTTCGATGGAAATCGTTTTTCCATCTATTTCAGCTTCAACTTTATTAAACATATTTTCTCCAAATGTTTAGCATCGGGAAAAGCCTAGGAGCCTGTCTGAGAATGTCTTCTTTTTCTCAATTCCTTGATTCGAGAAAACAATGACTATCCTCGGACAACCTCCTAGCGCCACATTAACTGACCGGATTATCCACCAGCCCCGTATGCTCTTTTTATGGACTTCCTTAAATAATAAAAACCTCAAGCAGTTTTTCCCCTTCGGGACTGCTTGAGGTAATCGTTTACACTCTACCTGAGACAACCCACACGATAGGGTCGGCAATAGCAATTATTTACGGAGCCCAAGTTCCTTCAGTATCGTTCGATACTTGTTAACATCTTTTTTCTTCAGATAATCAAGCAGACTGCGACGCTGACCTACTAGTTTTAGAAGTCCCTGCCTTGAATGATGATCTTTTTTATGAACTTTAAAGTGCTCGGTAAGGT
Source organism: Desulfobulbaceae bacterium (assembly GCA_030599175.1). Taxonomy (GTDB): domain Bacteria; phylum Desulfobacterota; class Desulfobulbia; order Desulfobulbales; family Desulfocapsaceae; genus Desulfomarina. The sequence continues at coordinate 3,546 of JAUVON010000005.1, forward strand.
ACATAATACGATCTGTAAGAAGAGCAATCTGTACCTCTGATGATCCTGTATCGGATCCATGAGTTTTAAATTTCTCAATTATTTCATTTTTTCTTACCGCTGACTGTGCCACGACAATCCTCCTGAAACATTATACTATTAGATATTTACATGTATAAGACTGATGATGTCGTAAAATTTTTACTTGACCATCCAATAATTTGACCTTTTAAAAGTTTGTCAAGGTCAAACAGAGTATTAAAATCTTATTCAGTTCTTATTACGAAACAACTCTCCATTACAACATCAGGTTTACAGGACTAGGTGGCGTACCTCTGCAAACCGGGTTAGATACTTTTTATACTTCTTTCTTTACACTATTACACTATCCAACTCGTTAGATTATTGCAATAGTTTACATACTTCTTCCACAGTGAACATCTTCTTCAGAAACCTCTCCTTCGCGTCACCAGCACTAAAATCATCCATTGTCAGACTGTTCTCAATGGAAAAACATCCACTTTTGGTCCGGCGCAACGCTGTAAGGTGGGCACCACACTTTAAATCTTCTCCGATATCTGCTGCAACTGTTCGGATATATGTGCCTTTGCTGCATACAATCCTCAGCCTCAATTCTGCTTCTTCTCCTGAAAGATCGTGATTACCATCGATGCGTTCAAGAAGAGAAATATCAATTTTTCGAGGTTCTTTTTTAACCTCTATTCCGCGACGGGCATAATAGTACAGAGGCCTGCCCTTGTGCTTTAAAGCTGAATACTGTGGTGGCACCTGCAACTGCAAACCCCTGAACCGCCCGAGACATTCTTCAATCTCCCCTTCAGATAATCTGCCCACACTCCTTCGATTGACAATCTCACCCTCCGTATCAAATGTCTCCGTTGTAATACCGAGGCACAGAGTGGCAAAATATTCTTTTTTCCCTTCCATAAAACGGGAAATAAGTTTTGTTGCAGGCCGCCCTGCACAAACTATAAGCAGTCCTGTAGCGAACGGATCAAGTGTACCTGCATGACCAACTTTTTTAATGCCTAAAATACGCCGAACCCTGCTGACAATTGAAAATGAGGTTAGACCAACAGGCTTGTCCACCAGGAAGACTCCAGCTTGAAACTCAACTCCAGGGTCTTTACTCATCAAAGTATCTCTTTGAGACAATGACAGTTTGAACCGCCATCCTCACTTCCTTTTGTTCAAAGCTCTACTTATTTCTTCTCTCAGCTGTGAATAAACCTTTTCAATGGTCGTTTGCAGAGCCCGGAAACCGGCAGCATTTCTATGACCGCCACCACCAAACAGTTTGGCAATAGCGGCAACATCAAATTCCCCCTTTGCGCGAAGACTGACAGATACCTGTCCGTTCGCCCCTTCTTTGACGAAAGCAGCGACCCTGACAGAGCGAAGCGAACGCGGATAGTCTACCAGCCCTTCAACATCATGCATCGTCGTCCCACTCTCTTCGAGCATCTGCTGTGTTACATGCATAAAGGCGACCTGCTCTGATTCCAGGAGTGTTATGGTGGCCAGAACAAACTCCATAAGCTTGAGTCGCTCGCGGCTGTAATTGTCATATAACTGTCCACAAACCTCTTGAGGGAGTACTCCCTTTTCTATCAATTCAGCAGCTATATGAAGAGTTCTCGCCCCGGTACATTCATATCTGAATGATCCTGTATCAGTACAGATTGCAACATAGAGGTTATATGCAGCCTTGAAATTTATATCTGCCCCAAGGGCTGTTCCAAGCTCATACACCATCTCTCCTGTAGAAGAACCGTGGGAATCAACCCACCTCAATGTACCAAAATTCCTATGGGACAGATGATGGTCAATCACTATAAATGGAGAGATTCTCAAAAAATCTTCTTTATATTTTCCCAGTCTGTACTCATCGCCGCAATCCAGTGCAATTGCCATAACATCTGGTTCGGCAACATCAACAAACTCTCTTAACTCCTCGAAACTGCAATTAGCCCGTTCACAGCCAGGAAGGAAATCGTATAAGTGGGAAACCGGTTCCTCAACAAAACAAAAAACATTTTTCCCTAAATTTTCCAGAAGTTCAGCGAACCCAAACAGAGACCCTAAAGCATCTCCATCCGGATGAACATGGGTTAGTAATACAACATTCCCTTTTTCCGCAATGGTCTGAACCAGCTCTTCAGGAATCATCCCCGGCTTTTCTATCATTAGCAATTTCCTGGAATAGAATATCTAGCTCTTCAACCTTTTCTGCAGTCTCATCATATCGAAACTGAAGAGCCGGCGTAAAACGCAAATTCAATGTCCTGGCAATATGACTTCGCATAAATCCTTTTGCCCTTTGCAACCCTTTTTCTGCCGACTTTGCACCTTTCCGGTTATCCAGGACAGTAAAAAAGATACGCGCAATACGCAAATCGTCAGTTACCTCTACTCTGGAGATATTTACAGCCTGCAACTCGGGATCCCTCACCTTACTGACCAGCAGGGTGGCAAGTTCAACACGAATCGCATCTGCAACCTTTGCCGACCTCTTTCTCTCTTTTTTTCCGCCAAGGCCTATGGAGTCTAACGTCTGTTTAGGATCCCAGATTGTCACAACTTTCCCCTTCTCTATAGTTCTTATCACTCCTAGAGAGTAGCCTCAACCTCAACCATCACATACGCTTCAAGGTTATCTCCAACTTTGATATCATTGAATTTTTCAACGCCAATACCACATTCATAGCCGGAAACCACCTCTTTGACATCATCTTTAAATCTTCTTAAAGACTCAATTTTTCCTGTATATATAACCACACCGTCACGTAGTACACGTACCCCGGCATTGCGCTGAATTTTACCATCAACAACCGCGCAACCGGCAATAGTACCGATCTTTGGAACATGGAAAGTTTCACGCACCTCGGCAAGGCCGATCACATCTTCCTCAAACGTCGGTTCAAGCATCCCCACCATGGCTTTACGGATGTCATCGAGGGCATGGTAAATGACATCATAGGAGCGCACATCAACGTTTTCTTTCTCTGCAAGTTCCTTGACCTTGACGTTCGGCCTGACATTAAAACCGATAATGATCGCCTCTGAGGCAGAGGCCAGCAGAATATCCGACTCAGTTATCGTTCCTATACCTTCATGAAGTACCCTTACCTTGATTACCTTTGTTGAAAGCTCTTCTGCTGCCTTGGCAAAAGCCTCAAGGGTTCCCTGCACATCGGCTCTGAGCACAACCCTCAATTCGCGAACTTCTCCCTCACTCATCTGCTCAAAAAGCTTATCCAGTGAGATCTTGGTATTTGCCCCCAACTCAGACTCTCTCACCTTGAGTGCTCTTACCTGGGAGACACTTTTCGCCATCTTTTCATCGGTTACAACAATAAACTCATCACCTGCACTCGGTACACCGGTCAAACCCTGGATTTCAACAGGAATAGATGGACCGGCCTCCTGAATAGCTTTGCCGTTATAGTCAAGCATGGCCCTGACCTTCCCACTGTATTGACCAACAACAAAATGCTCTCCTGTCCTGACAGTTCCATCCTGAATAAGAACAGTTGCCACAGATCCCCGTCCCTTATGCAGCTGGGCCTCGACCACCCTGCCCCGGGCCTTTCTGTTAATATCCGCTTCAAGTTCAAGAATCTCTGCCTGAAGCTGAATCATCTCCATGAGCTCATTTATACCAACATTCTGTTTTGCTGAGGTTTCACAGTACATCGTTTCGCCGCCCCACTCTTCAGGAGACAAATCTAACTCGGCAAGTTCACGTTTAACCCTATCGATATCAGCGTTGTCCTTGTCTATTTTATTGACAGCAACAATTATAGGCACATCTGCAGCCTGAGCATGACTTATCGCCTCACGGGTCTGATCCATAACACCGTCATCCGCAGCGACGACCAGGATAACAATATCGGTTACCTGGGCCCCACGGGAACGCATCTCGGTAAAAGCAGCATGACCGGGTGTATCTACAAAGGTCACATCTCCGGCATTTGACCGTACATGATATGCACCAATATGTTGAGTAATACCTCCTGCTTCACCTTCCGCAACATCAGTTTTTCGAATTGCGTCAAGAATGGATGTTTTGCCGTGGTCTACATGGCCCATAACTGTAACAACTGGCGAACGCGGTTGTTTTTCACCGCCAGACTCCGATTCATCGAGCATCTGGACACCCAATTCTTCAGTAATACCCTGTTCAATCTCATAGCCGAAATCAGAAGCAATAATCGTCGCGGTGTCAGTATCAACGGTCTGATTGATAGTGGCCATAACTCCAAGCCCCATCAGTTTGGCAATCACATCACTGGCCTTAACCTTCATCCGCTGCGCCAGATCCCCGATACTGATGGTATCGTACACTTTAAATCTTTTCTTGCTGGCCTTCATTTCCGAAGGAGGAGATACTGCTTTAGGCCCACGTCTGCCACCCTTCTTCCCTCGCTTACCTCCATATCCACCTTGATAATCATTGGCAAAATGGGTGAATTTAACGTTCTTCTGTCCTTTTTTTCCACTTTTACGACGGACATCGCCTCTAGTGCTATCAGGCTGAGCACCCTTCTTACCTTTTTTCTTGCCACGCCCGGTCTCTTCTCGAACTGGAGCAGGCTCTTTGGCAACCGCAGCAACTCTTGGTTTTCTCTGTGGCGGTTTACCTCCTTTCTTCCGAGGACGGGATGGCACAACTTTCTCCTCAGGCAGTTCAATAGTTCCCACCACCCTGGCAACCCCTTTACGAACCACAGGCTTTTTCTCAACCTTCTCCTTCCCGACAGGCTTTTTCTCTTTTTCAGCTACCTGATCAGTCTCTTTTTCAACAGCTTCGGGTTCAGTGGGAGTGATCTCTTCACCCTTCTCTACCGGTTCCTCATCGAGGGCGACCGTAATCCCTTCTTCTGTAGTTTCAACTATCTTGTCTTCTTCTTTTGCAACAGACTCGGCAAGCTCCGGGCTCTCTTCTTCCTGACCGGCTTTTACCTGAGCATCATCAACTGCAGTTGCATCAGCTTCAGTGTCAATTCCTTCAACCTCAGGAAGAACTTCCTCAACCTTTGGTTTTTTTATGGTCTTAGCCCTTCTTCGAATAACTGTTGATCCCGCTTTCCCGCTGATTCTCTTTTCAACAAGCTCAGTATCTGTGGATTTTAGAATAGTATCCCGGATCTTTTCAGCGGTTTCATCATCAACTGTAGAACTATGGCCCTTAATATCATATCCCTGTTCCAACAATTTATCGGCCAAGACCTTACTACTCATGCCAGCCTCTTTCGCCAGCTCATAAATCCTAATCCTGCTCATCCTTCACTCCCGTATTACATCTCAACAGTTGTTTCGCTCATCTACATCGATGGTGCCTGCATTACATCTTCAGATAAACTATTGTAATTCTCTTTTTAAAGACGAAACAATCTTCTCCATCTCTTCTGTCTAAAGAAACCTTCTGTACATAGTTTCTTTTTACAACAGTATGCTCCACGACCCTGCATTTTCTGTTCAGGATCAAGCTGAACCGTCCCGCCCAGCCAGACGAACCTGTTCAATTCGTCTTTTAGCATTTTTTTTCTGCAGTAACAACAAGTACGAAGGGGTTTTTTCGTCATCAAAAAATATTGGCTGCTACTCTTCTATTCTATTTTCCCCGACAGCTTCAGTTAGATCTTTGTCTGCGTCAACTACATCTTTATCCGGTTCACTTTGTCCATCCACCGAATCTGCTGTTACAGTCTCATCTTGATCGGATACCGAATCATCTGCACCTTCCGCCAATACCACAGTCTCAACATCACTGACAGCTTCCTCTTCAAATGGATTTGCCTTTGCCTCTTCAATCAGAACCTGAGCAAACTCATCATCAATGGCACGTATTATTATGAGATCATCAACATCTTTTTCTGCCAGAACCAGGGTCGAAGATATACCTTTTGCAAACAGTTGATCCGCCAGGGCCTCATCCACACCATTCAATGCAAGAATCGACTGGTATCCCTTATTTTCCAGATTAGCATAACGCTGTTCACTCTTCACATCGATACGCCACCCAAGGAGCCTGGAGGCAAGCCGTACATTCTGTCCCTGCCTGCCAATTGCCAGAGAAAGCTGGTCGTTGGGAACAACTACCAGGAGTGACTTTGCATCTTCATCAACTCTGACCATGCTCACATGGGCAGGTGACAGGGCATTATAGACATATTTGGCCGGATCAGGACTCCAGGTAACGATATCTATCCGCTCACCTTGAAGTTCCTGGACAACATTTTGAACCCGGGAACCTTTCATCCCCACACATGCACCTACTGGATCCACATCACTTTCAGAGGAACTGACTGCAATTTTGGCACGAAACCCCGGCTCCCTGCTCACTGCCACTACACGTACAATCCCTTCAGACATTTCCGGCACTTCCATATGAAAGAGTTTCTCCAAAAATTCATCACTGGTGCGGGAAAGTATCAACTGAGAATCCCGTGAAGTCTGACGAACTTCCTTTAAATAAGCCCGGATTCGATCCCCCTGTTTAAAAGATCTTTTGGGAATCTGCTGATCTTTGGGCAAAATTGCATCGGTTCGCCCAAGATTGACAATCATGTTGCCACGCTCAAATCGTTGGACAATACCACTGACAACCTCTCCGACACGATCCTTGAACATGTCATAGATCACTTCCCGCTCGGCGTCCTTCATTTTATGGATAATAACCTGTTTAGCCGATTGTGCTGCAATTCGGCCAAGATCAGTAATATTCACCATTTTCTCGCCGAGTTCATCGCCCATCCGGACATCCGGGTCAAGCTTAATCGCCTCGCTAAAAGCCACTTCCGTCTGCTCATCCAAAGGTTCTTCAACAACTACTCTAAACTGAAAAATTTCGACTTCACCGTGCTCTTCGTTATATCGAACTTCGATATCCCGACGGCTACCGAGTTTCTTCCTGGCAGCTGACTGAACAGCCTCTTCAATTGCTTCTATCAGCAATGCCTTGTCGAACCCTCGATCTCTGCTGATCTGGTCGATGATACGTTTCAAATCCGATAGCATTCTTTTTACCCCGTCATTATGACTTTCGGTTCCTGCTTCTGGAGGATGCTCTTGCTCTCGACATACCTACTAATCCGATATATCTCAAATTGCCAATCTGGCTTTATTGATCGCCTCATAAAAAAACTGTATGAGGTTTTTATCTTCCAGCCTCAGATGAATTTCATTGCCGCTCACCTTTTCAATGATGCCTTCAAATATCTTTTTCCCGTCTACAGGTTCTGACAACTTTACCCTGGCCTTCTCCCCTGTAAACCGATGAAAATCAGCGACAGATCTCAAAGTACGTTCAAGCCCGGGAGAAGAAACTTCAAGATTATATGCATGATCAATTATATCTTCAACATCGAGATAATGACTCAGTTCACGGCTGACATTAGAGCAATGTGTCAGCTCCACACCACCTTCATTGTCAATAAAAACGCGCAGAACCCAGCCATGTCCTTCTCTGCGAAACTGAATATCAAAGAGTTCCAAGCCCATTGAAGGCAACAGTTCTTGAAGAAAGTCCTTTACTTTGTCGATAATATATTCACTCATACATTATATTCCAGTTACCCTTCTACCCAGCCTTGTATTTTCAGTACCTTAAAAATCTGGCCAACCATCTCGACAAACATACGGACATAAAAAAAAGCGGGCATTGCCCACTTTCAAAAGCCTCTCTGTAAAAAACTACACACAGAAGCTATAGTTTGAACATCCGGCCAACAGAACCGAAAGTGCTCAACACCTTATCAGCAAAACTGTTTCTCCGACGAAATCCCAACAGAGATCACAATATAGTACTGAACAGTAAAACCGAATAACAAGACCACAAACAAGCTTACTTGTCAATTATAAAACATTATAAAATATATAATAAAGTACATATCTTCTCTAGCCGAACAAAAGAAAAATCGACCTTCAGAAAAATCGACTCTTTTCAGTACTCAATACTGCATTAAAACTCTGTTAATAGAAAATAGTGTTTGACAAACAGAAATTGTATATTTATTACATCGAGCAGTTTTCCAAACTTTTTCCAACAACAAAACAGCTTGGCATTATAAAATTACTCTTTCCTATCTGTCTGTATTTTGGTTAATAAAATATCTTTACTCAGTTTTCAATCGTCTCGTAACTAACGGAATTACGAACATTGAAAACCACTAAGACCTGGTAGAAACAGCTGCATACAGCCAAAGCAAACCCACAACTACTTTTATGACCGATAAAACCCTGATAATTGCAGAAAAGCCAAGTGTTGCCGCCGACCTGGTAAAAATACTTCCCGGTAAATTTAAAAGAACCAAAACTCATTTCGAAGGCGATAACTATGTCGTCTCCTATGCAATAGGGCACCTGGTATCAATATGCTACCCTGAAGAAATTGACCCGATCTACCAGAAATGGGATATCAATAAACTCCCGATCTTGCCTGAAACTTTTCCGCTGAAAGGTCTCGACGGAACGAAAGGACAACTGAATGCATTACAGAAACTGATACGTCGAAAAGATATTAAAGAAATTATAAATGCCTGCGATGCCGGTCGAGAGGGAGAATTAATTTTCAAATATATAATAAAATATGTCTGGAATAATTCGGTAGCTAAAAAATCGTTTAAACGGTTATGGCTGCAGTCAATGACCACGGAGGCTATAAAACAAGGGTTTTCTCAATTAAAAGATAGTGCAGAGATGCTGCCTCTCGAGGATACTGCGCTATGCCGCTCTGAATCAGACTGGCTTATCGGTATTAACGCCACAAGAGCGCTTACCGGCTTTAATTCAAGAAAAGGTGGTTTCTTTCTCACCCCATGCGGCAGAGTACAGACACCAACACTTTCGTTGCTGGTAAAGCGCGAACGCACCCGCATGACATTCGTTCCCCGCCCCTACTGCAATCTATATGGACAGTTTGTCTTTAACAATACATCCTATACCGGTAAATGGATTGACCCGGCGTTCACAAAAGATCCCAATGATTCCTATAAACGGGCAGACAGGATATGGGTTCCGGAAAATGCTGATGCTATAATTGCCAAATGCACTGGCGAGCCGGCAGAAGTTGAAGAAAAAAGCAAAAAGGTCACCCAGCGATCACCACAATTATATGACCTGACTCTCCTCCAGAGAGAGGCGAACTCACGTTTTGGGTTTTCTGCCAAAAACACGCTGTCAATCGCCCAGGCCCTTTATGAAAGACATAAAGTACTCACCTATCCGCGAACAGACAGTAAGCACCTGCCGGAGGATTACCTGCCGACCATTAAGAAAACGGTAAAGAGTCAAACCGGATGGCAGCTCGCTCAATTTGCCCAAACGGCACTGTCTCAAAATTATATAAAGTTGAGCAAACGTGTGTTTGACAACAAAAAAATTTCAGACCACCATGCTATAATCCCTACAACGAAAATACCATCAGATCTTTCTGAAGCGGAATTCAAGATCTATCGGCTTGTGGCACAACGTTTTCTTGCTGTCTTTTTTCCTCCGGCGATCTTCCTGAATACCAGAAGACTGTCGATTGTCAAAGACGAAACCTTTCTCACGGAAGGAAAGATCCTGAAAGATCCCGGTTGGAAAGTGATATACGGTGTTGAAACAGGGGAGAACAAAGATAAAATTTTAGCTCAGATTCCTGCTGAAGCAACTGTTCTCTGCAATAACATTGAAAAGGAGGCCCTGGAGACCAAACCGCCTCCAAGATTCAATGAGGCAACACTTCTTTCAGCCATGGAAAACTCGGACAAATTTGTTGACAACGAAGAACTTGCCGCTGCCATGAAAGAACGGGGGCTTGGTACTCCGGCCACCAGAGCTGCCATTATAGAAAAGCTGATTAAAGAAAAATATGTGGTGAGGGAAGGCAAAGATCTCACTCCCACCGGCAAGGCGTTCGAACTTTTGGCCTTACTTGAAGCGATGAAGATTGATGTCCTCGCCTCCCCTGAGATGACAGGGGAATGGGAGTACAAGCTCAATAAAATCCTCAAAGGAACACTGACCAGGGATAAGTTCATGGAAGAAATTCGATCCATGACCCTCCATATAATTAATCAGGTGAAAAATTTTGAAACAACAAAAAATTGGCCTGAGGCACCTTTCAGCCCGGTAGGAGATATCATTTTCTACGAAACACCGACCCACTATGTCTCGAAAAATGAAAAAATCTCAATCCGAAAAATTCTCGGTGGTCGAGTGATGTCGGAAAGTGAAATTGTAGCCATTCTCCAGGGTGAGACCATTGGCCCTTTCAGTGATTTCAGATCCAAGAAAGGAAAGCCGTTCTCCGCCTCATTGCACTTTGCAAAAGGAAAAATAGATTTCATCTTCGCTGACTCCACAGCAGACCTGGACAAGGACGCCATAAGGGCAACCCCGTCCCTGGGACTCTCTCCGGTTGATAAAAGCAAGGTTTTTGAAACACCATCAGCTTTTATGTCGGAATCAGCGCTTGAAGGTGACGAGAAGAACGGACTTCGAATCAGTAAGATAATTCTATCAAAACAACTTACCAGAGAGAATTTAGAGCAAATTTTGTCAAAAGGTAAGACAGAACTGATAAAAGGATTTATCTCAAAGAAACGGCGACCGTTTGATGCCTACCTGCTCCTTGCTGACAATGGCAAGATCAGCTTCGAATTCCCACCGAGAAAATCAAGGAAAAAAAAGCCGAAATTTGATGGTGGTTAAAAAACATACGACTCATTATGAAACAGATAAAATCCGAATATCGTGACAAAGACGGCAATGCACTCGCTCAGATATGTGCACAAACCGCCCTTGACACCAAGGCAGAAGAACTCATTATTTTAGATGTTAGAGGTCTCACTACATTCACCGAATACTTTGTGATCATGAGTGGCAAATCGACGCGGCATGTCCAGGGTCTGGCGGAGGTGATAGAGGACAAATTACGTTCTAAACGGGTAAAATCCTCAAAAGCGGAAGGACTCAAGGACGGCATGTGGGTGTTACTCGATTTTGATGATGTTGTTGTCCATATATTTTATCATGAGCAACGTAAGTTTTATGATCTGGAAGGACTTTGGCATGAAGCAAAACATGTTAAATTGGAAAATACGGAATAACAGTTTCGTCATTCTTTGAAACTTTTTCCTTTTATTAATATAAAAGTCATGTTCGCTCCCCTGACAGGGAGATCTTCGAACCACTTATCCAGCGCAACTAAAAAGATTTCCGGCTTTGTCGGGTTTGAACATTAACAATTATGCAATATTTGAGCACAAGGGGAGGAATCTCCCCCATATCTTTTACTGATTCTGTAATGATGGGTCTTGCAGAAGATGGCGGGCTCCTTCTCCCTCGGACAATACCACGTATTGGCTATGAAACCCTCACATCCTGGAACAACCTGAGTTACCCTGAACTTGCCTTTGAGATTATGTCCCGGTTCATTGACGACATTCCCTCCAGTGACCTGAAAGACATTATTAATCGCTCATACGCAACATTCAGCAGTGAGGAAGTGACCCCTCTTGTACACCATGGTGACCTCCACATCCTTGAACTCTTCCACGGTCCGACTCTTGCGTTCAAAGATATTGCACTGCAGTTTCTGGGCAATCTTTTTGAGTATCTGCTGAGTAAAAATAACTCCATTCTCAATATTATCGGAGCAACTTCAGGAGATACAGGAAGTGCCGCCATTTACGGTGTCAGGGGAAAGGAAAGATTGAATATTTTTATCCTGCACCCTCACCAGCGCATCAGCCGTGTACAGGAAAAACAGATGACAACAGTCACAGATCAGAATGTTTTCAACATTGCCATACGAGGTTCCTTTGACGATGGCCAGGCTATAGTGAAAACACTGTTCAGTGACATCCAGTTTAAAAATAAATACAGCCTCGGTGCAATCAACTCAATAAATTGGGCCAGGATTCTCGCCCAGGTCGTATATTACGTACATAGCTGTCTTCATGTAATAGGGCACGAAAAAGATTGTTCTCTTGATTTCACCGTTCCTACCGGAAATTTTGGTGACATTTTTGCCGGTTTTATTGCAAAACGAATGCTCCCTGCCGGCACCATTCGTCAATTGGTTCTAGCCACTAATTCAAACGACATCCTTGCCCGTTTTGTCAACAATGGTGACTATTCCCTCAGCGATGTGAAAATCACCTCAAGCCCTTCAATGGATATCCAGGCGGCATCCAATTTTGAACGCTACCTCTATTACCTTGTTGACAATGATTCGCCCCGCACCAAAGAACTGATGAAGGAATTCGCTCAAACCGGCACTCTGGATCTGACAAGTTATCAAGAACAGATACGCCGTGATTTTGTTTCCTCCTCGGTATCGAATGAGGAGATTTCCGACACTATCTCACGGTTCTATAAAGAACACGATTATATCCTTGATCCCCACACTGCAGTGGGTGTTCAGGTAGCTGAAAAACTAAAAACTGCAGGTGTTCCCATGGTCTGTCTGGCAACAGCTCATCCTGCAAAATTCAGTGAAGTGGTTGAAAAATCTATAGGCACCCAGCCTCCTTCGAGCGATGTCCTTGCTGGAATCCTGGAAGCCCCATCAAAATGTGAAATCATGGATGCCGACAGTAAAGATATTCGACAATATATATCCCGGCATGCTCTTCAAAAATCAACGAGAGACTAGCAAGTGTCTTATCCACAGCAACAACGTCAGCCTTGACTTTATTTACAGACTGCTCTAATGTCACTTGCACAAAAACCAGCGGTAATCACCAACCAATATGATGCCGTGAATTGATTGTTATTTTGGTGAGGTAATTTTATGTTTGGACTTGGAATGCCGGAACTCATCGTAATTCTGGTTATTATTGTAATCATTTTTGGTGCTGGCAAACTTCCCGAAATCGGATCAGGCATTGGGAAAGGTATTAAAAATTTCAAAGACGCAACCAAGAAAGAGGAAAAGCCGAAAAAAATTGATAGCGAAGAGAATGAGCCGGACAATAAAGCCTAGATGAAGAGAATAATCTATCCTCACCGATCATAGGAGGTAATATAATGTTTGGACTTGGAACCCCGGAATTAATAGTAATTTTAGGGATTGCTTTTCTCGTTTTTGGCGGAAAAAAGCTTCCCGAAATTGGATCGGGCTTAGGTAAGGCCCTGACTTCTTTTAAAAAAGGAATTGACGGAGTAGAGGAGGAAGGGAAAGAGATCATAAATGACATTCCCGGAATCAAAGAAGCTGCCGAAGTTAAAGAGAAAATTGACCAGGTAAAAAACCTTGGCAAAGTAAGTAATATTCTGAAATAACTCCCACCCATCTTAGTCGATCCGGCCAGCCTGTTGTCAACCTGGAAAGTAGTGTATCAGAAAGACAAAAGGGATTTCCTGCCCGACCGTTTCAAATCTATCTTTATTAACCGCTTCTTAAATTACTGCTTGAGTTTTTATACCCCCACCAATGAGGTGGCGGGCTAAACTGAAATCTTGACTTTTTTGCAAGAATTGTTTAGAAAAAGCGGCTCAGTTGTACTTTTTTGTCTTTATTTGTCCGGCAGGATTTTCCACCCGATTTACATCAGATCGACGCCTTTATCCTCGCCTTCAGGCAATTTTCTTTTAATTTACTCAGGAGTAATGCATGTGTCGTTTAGCCCTGAAAACCTCCAATGAAACATTTTCTCCGTATGAAGTTCTCACAGCAATGGAGGCCATGAAGGAAGGATATGATGGTTCAGGTCTTGGCCTGTTGCTTCGTGGCATTGAATTTGAGGATTTTAAATATAACCCCAGATTTCCTATTCTATCTGGTATCGCGCATACAGAAAAAGCATGGCAGCACCTTTCAAGCTACATGGAAGACCGTGGCTACGAACTGAAATATGATCATCGCTACCACATGGGTCCAAACCTTATTGAGGCTGAAGACCGCTTTCGATATTTTTTGCGTGCCTACCGTATGCCCGAAAGGTTCAGAGATAAAGGCACGGAGGAAAGAGAAGAGGAGATGATGAAAACCCGTCTCGCTTTAAGAAAAATCGGAGAAGAGAACAATGATTTAACAATATTCTCCTTCTGGCCCGACGTTGTCATGATAAAGGAGGTTGGCTGGCCCATGCAGATCGGCGACGCCCTCTGTCTCCATGATGGTCAGATTAAATCCAGGGTCTGTATGGCCCAGGGAAGGCAAAATACAAATTACGGCATTAACCTCTATGCCTGCCATCCTTTCTTCATTCAGGGAATTGCCACAATGACTAATGGTGAAAATACCGCATTTGTTCCCATTAAAGAATGGCTGCTTGGTAAAAAATTCCCCGGATATATCGGGTATCACAGTGACAGTGAAGTCTTTGCCCACATACTCCACTACACTCTCAAACAACTTAAACTTCCCCTTGAAGCATACAAACACATTATCACTCCACTCAGTACTACTGAACTGGAAAAACACCCTCAAGGCGACTTCCTGAAGGGATTACGGGATGTTTGTAGACGGCTTATCATCGACGGCCCTAATGCAGTGATTGGTACTCTCCCTGATGAAACCTGTCTGCTGGTCATGGATCAGAAAAAACTCCGTCCGGCAATAGTCGGCGGTCATGAGGGTACATGGGCCATAGCTTCTGAAATTTGCGGCGTCGACGCCATGATTCCTGACCGTGATCCAACACTCGATTTTCAGCCAATGCGTGAACATACAGTAATCGTTCCCCCAGATAGAAAGGAATTGACAATATGGTCTCAACACGATCCATTTCCGTTACCCCAGGCAGCCTGACTTACAGCGATTTACCCTGGATCATTGAACACCGTGAAGACAGGTGTACTCTCTGCGGGCAGTGCACATCAGTTTGCCCCAAAGAGGCGATCCATCTATCTCATATGCGACAGCGTGTGCCCAAGCTTGATGTGTTCAGCAAAAAAAGAGGCAGCAACTACCGTAATTTCACCGGTATTCGGCAGCGGACGACTATGGCCAACAGTTGTATAGGGTGCGGTATGTGCTCCATGGTCTGCCCCAATGATGCTATTATTGCTGTCCCCGGGACAAATGAGAACCGTACACTGTTTTTCGAAAATCAGAAAGGTGAGCCCAACAAACGTGGCGGACGTAGAAACGTGCAGGGAACGACCCTTCTTGACCGCATCATGTTCAACCGGATCTCCATGCTGACAGACCCCGCCCTTGATGCCGGCAGACATGAGTTTTCCTTAACAACCACCCTCGGCCGGGTACTCTCACCTGAAGTTTTTCTGGATCGTAAGATAAACGGCGGATGGATTCCCCCCACAAGGGAAATCTTCCCTTTTGTTATCGGCTCCATGTCCTTTGGCGCCCTCTCGCCAAATATGTGGCTTGGTCTGCTCCAGGGCGTTGCCTACTGTAATGAAGTGCTGGGAATCCCTGTAGTCATGTGCACCGGGGAAGGGGGCTGCCCTCCATGGGTTTTAAGAAGTCCCTATCTCAAATATATCATCCTCCAGATAGCTTCCGGATATTTCGGCTGGGACGAAATTATCCGCGCCATTCCTGAAATGCAGTGCGACCCTGCAGCCATTGAAATCAAATATGGCCAGGGTGCAAAACCCGGCGACGGCGGTCTTCTCATGTGGTACAAGGTGTCCAAGCTCATCGCACGACTGCGTGGAGTCCCGGAAGGAGTCGATCTGCCGTCTCCCCCTGTCCACCAGACTCTTTATTCCATCGAAGAAAGTGTAATGAAAATGATCCAGACACTTTCCACAGCCTTCAATCATAAGGTTCCGGTATACCCTAAGATTTCTGCATCGACATCGGCAAAATCAGTTTTGAATAATCTTGTACGTAATCCTTATGCTGCCGGGCTTATGATAGATGGTATAGATGGTGGAACAGGTGCTGCATATAACGTTTCTCTGGATGCAACCGGACACCCTGTAGCCTCATGTATTCGTGAATGCTATCTGGATCTCGCGGCCCAGGGTATGCAGAACGAAATACCTATTTTTGCAGCCGGCGGTATAGGCAAGAACGGCAATGTTGCCCAAAACGGTATGGCTCTGATCATGCTCGGGGCCTCCGGAGTTCATATTGGAAAATATATCATGCAGGCTACAGCCGGATGCCTTGGTAACGAGAAGAATCGCTGCAATGTCTGCAATGTCGGCATCTGCCCTAAAGGTATCACCAGCCAGAACCCCAAACTGTACAGAAGACTTGATCCAGATCTGGTAGCTGAGAGAGTTGCCGACACATTCATGTCCATCAAGACCGAAGTAAAGAAAATAATGGCACCTCTGGGAAGATCCCAGAGTTTACCCATTGGTATGGCTGATGCCCTTGGGATTGCCGATAAAGATGCCGCAGAAAGGCTTGAGATCAAATACGTCTGCTGATCCAGTACTATACAATAAAAATGGACGAAAAATCGATAATGGTTTTTCCCATCTGATAGAAGGAGTTTGCAGTGACTACTACTGTTGTAAAAGGTCTCAATGAAAACGGCATACGGGTCAACTCAATGGACTTTGAGAAGCTGGTACGCCAATCTGCGAAATCATCACCAGATCTTATTCTGGAATCCTATGGTCAGCATAATATCGGTATAAGGCTGGAGCGGGAAGGTGGGCTAAACCTGACAGTCAAAGGCCCTTCAGGGCAGCGACTCGGCTGCATGGGGATGCCTGGGACAGTAATTACCTGTGAGGGAGCTACCTCCGATGATGTAGGTTATCTCAATATCGGCGCCGAGATTACTGTTTTGGGTGACGCCACCAACGGCGCCTGCAATGCCATGGCAAACGGCAAGGTTTTTATTGCAGGATCCATCGGTGCCCGTGGTCTGACCATGACCAAATGGAATCCGAATTATGAGAAACCTGAACTTTGGGTTCTTGGTTCAACCGGCGACTCCTTTGCGGAGTTTAATTGCGGAGGAATTGGTATTGTCTGCGGGATAGACCCAAAAAACCCGGATAATGTTCTTGGATATCGCCCCTGTGTAGGCATGGTTGGCGGAACCATTTATTTTCGCGGGGATATAGATAACTCCTTTCCTGAAACCAATGCCAAACTTACCGACCCTGACGACAGCCAGTGGCAATGGCTACAGGAAAACCTGGCTGGCTTTCTGAAAAGGATTAATCGCCCGGATCTCCTCAAATCACTGAACGTCAGAGAAGAGTGGCATATGCTGCTTACAGTCACCCCTCAGGAGAGGGCGTTGATGTGGTCGGGACCCATGCCGATGGCAGAGTTCCGCAACAATCACTGGAACAAGGCATTTGGTGGAGACCCTCTTAGAGATCTTGCACCGGGGCTTGACCGCTCATTGATTGACACTATTGTCACCGGAGAATTTCGCCGCAAAAAACCTTACTGGGCAAACTGTGAATCTGCAGCACCCTGTACTTATTACTGTCCCATACATATTCCCACTGTTGACAGGTTGCGTCTAATCCGTGAGGGCCGCATAGATGAGGCATATGAAATGCTTCTTCGCTACACCCCACTGCCCGCCTCGGTCTGCGGCGCAGTATGTCCTAATCTCTGCATGGACAATTGTTCCAGACAAGGTGTTGATGATTCCATTGATGTGCAGGTTCTCGGTCAATCAGTGAACAGCATCAAAGCTCCTGTACCGACAGACCCGCTCGGCAAAAAAGTTGCCATTATCGGCGGAGGTCCAGCAGGTATGAATGTTGCCTGGCAACTGGCGCTTAATGGAATTCAGGCAGACATCTTTGAGCAGGACAGCCAGATAGGTGGAAAACTAGCACAGGTCATTCCCTGGGAACGTCTTTCCCAGGCAATTTGGGATCAGGAAATAAAACGTTTTTTAGATACACCAAACATCAACATCAATCTGGACGTTGCAATGACCACTGAGAAGTTCACCGAACTCCAGAAAGAATATGACTATGTTGTAATTGCAGTAGGCACCCATGAACCACGCAGAATCCCTTTTCCCGGAAATGACAAGGTCATCACCGCACTCGATTTCCTCAAAGCCGCCAAAAGTGATTCTCCCATGGAGGTGGGTAAAGAAGTGATAGTCATCGGCGCCGGTAATGTGGGTTGTGATGTCGCCTGTGAGGCTTACCGGCTTGGCGCAGAAAAAGTTACGCTGATAGACATCCAGAAACCGCTTGCCTTTGGCCAGGAAAAAGAGGCTGCAGAAGCACTGGGTGCACAGTTCAGATGGCCTGTAATTACAGAAAAAGTCACCGACGAAGGCCTTCTCACCAAGGATGGTGATTTGATCCCTGCCCAGACAGTTATCATTTCAATCGGTGATGTCCCTGCTCTCTCCTTCTTACCAGAAACTGTTGAAACTATTACCGTAGGCGGAGCTTCCTGGATAACCACCGACAAGGCCCATGTAACCTCAAGTGATAAAGTTCTTGCTGTCGGAGATGTAGAAAAACCCGGCCTTGCCACCAATGCCCTTGGAGCTGGTAAAACTGCCGCCGAATATATTGTAGCAGCCTGTAAAGGTATTGACTGGAAGCCGTTTGAAAAAGAGGTGATCCCACAGCTGGCATTGACCATCACCCACTATGTACCTGAAGAAATTGGTACCACGGAACAAAACCAGGCAGACCGCTGCCTCTCATGTGCTGCCTGCCGGGACTGCCATCTCTGTGAGACAATCTGCCCCACCGGGGCTATCAGTCGCCGTGATCTCGAATCCAACTTCCTGCAAAGTGGTCAGCCTGGCTCTGAAAACAGTTATGAATATATCTCGGATGATACAAAATGTATCGCCTGCGGTTTTTGTGCAGATACCTGTCCCTGCGGTATCTGGACCATGAATGCTTTTTAGTAAGCGTTTCAACTATGGATGACCCTTTAAGAAAAATCCTCAAACCGATTAAGGAAGTTCAAAATATACGTGGTATTGAGCTTCCCATAGGCCTTGAGTTCCTTCAACTCATTGTAACCGGACCGCCGGGGGCCGGCAAGTCACACTATATTGAACAGATCCGCGGCTGGCCGAATGAGGGCTATCTTGATCTGACCAAAAAGGGGTGGTGGAAAGATCAGACTCTTCTTTACAGACCCCGGGAAGTTCACCTCGCACTACCCTTTAAAAATTTTCCTGAAGCATTAACTGTATTTGATAAAGAATGGCTTGAAGCATCTCCTCCGCCTGTACTTGAACTGACACGAATAAGGATACCACCCGATAAAGAATTATTTTTTCAATCCAACTGGAAAAATCGTTATATCTTCGAATTTCTCATCCCTGATTCTTCAACCATCTTTACACAACGGCAACATCGTCGGAACGAAGGCTACTTCCCGGTTGATGAAAACTTGTCAATGGAAATGGTTAAGCAACAGACCGCAGTCTATCAGGAAGTCGCACTCTATCTGCACCGTGCCGGACTCAACGTCTATATTCGCCAGGGACTGACAAGTCCACCCAGAAGGATTGCTGAAAAAGGCATATCCAATGTTCCTCACTGGGCTTTCAATATAAAGCATGGCAGACCCAGTCTAAAAAATCTTGCAGGATGGAAATGGCTTTTTCTCCGTCGCTACCCCATCCACTGGCTAACAATTACCCATGAAGAGCAGGAAATTAAAGGATCATGCAGAATCGCCCACGACGGCAAAACATTTGAGCTCATTCTTGGATCTGCGAGACTGCGTTTTCATCCGGAAATTCCACTTGGAGTGAAAAAAAAGTCTCTCAAAAAAAACTGGATTATCAATACTGAGGAGGCCTGTTCAACCAAACAGATTAGCGGATTTGCCAGGATACGTCTGGGGGAAACAGTTATCATCGGCAGAGGAAACCAGGAATACAGCGACCTCTTTCATTTTTCTAAAAGTGTGTTCAAACGCCATGTCAGCATCACCAACAGAAAGGGAGATCTTGTCATAACGCCCCTGGACATTGATGCAAAGGTGAAAATTGTCCGAATTGACAATCTTGATTACCGTGAACGCATGCAGTCAAGCAGATATCATTCATTGCTTAGACTCCGCAAGTTATTTGGCGGATCTATCCACATCCTTCCCGAAGATGGCGCTTTACAACTACTGAAAAAAGTTAATGCTGTTCTTTTGGATAACCCCAACCGCCCCAACAACCGCCATGGCAGAGCTGGAGGATTAGTCGAGCTTTCCGAAAAAACAACCGCCATTATTGTTGGAGATCTCCATGCACAGGTAGATAATCTACTGAAGATTCTCACAGAAAACTGCCTCTTTGACTGTCTCAGACTGAAAACAGCCACTCTCATAATCCTTGGAGATGCTGTGCATTCGGAAGAAGCGAATGAAATGGAAAATTTTGACAGTTCAATCCTGATGATGGATTTGCTCTTCCAGCTCAAATTACAATTTCCATCCAATTTCTACTATATAAGAGGAAACCACGATAGTTTTTCCCCTACCGTAAGCAAAAGCGGCATCCCCCAGGGGGCACTGCTGAAACAGGAGCTCCTTGAACTTCGTGGTTATGAGTATGTCAATGAGATGGAAAAATTCTATTCCTCCCTTCCCCTGGTTGTTATTTCAAAACACTTTTTCTCCTGCCACGCCGGCCCACCTCGAAAGAAAATCACCAAAAAAGACCTCATTAACATTGAGGATAACCCGAACCTGGCCGATGAACTGATTACCACCAGACTTCAGCGCCCCCATTATCTGAAAGGGTATTCCAAGGGTGATGTCAAAAAATTTCGGAAAAGCCTTAATTTACCGAAAAAAATAGCTCTTATCGTCGGTCATACTCCTCTTGACCCCTTTGGCAGCGTCTGGAAAAATGTAGGTACCATTAAAAACCACCATATTATCTATTCCGCCCATATAGAAGGGCCAAGTA
>JAUVON010000388.1 GCA_030599175.1 Desulfobulbaceae bacterium
TGATACAAATCAAATGTGAAAATATTAAGAAAATGCTACGAAATTTACTGGATGACGCTCCCAAAAGTTACCCATGAACCCTCCTGCAATATCTAAATTGGACACTACTAAATTTCCCAATCTTTTCCTTCCGTTCATCTACTTTTTGACTTTTCAGACCTTCCCCATTAAAGTATGGCGTTCAAGTTATTGCTCCCTGTGTCACAATTTTCTCAATATCCTTATCGATTATGTTAAAAACAGGACTTGATGTTCTCATTGAGGACCATTCGTTACAGTATAGCGGGAAGAGGCTTGGGCTTTTATCCAATCAGGCTTCAGTTGATCGTCAGCTGGTTCATGGTCGATTATCGCTGAAAAGAAAATTAGGTGAAAGATTGTGCTGTCTTTTTTCACCCCAACATGGTTTTTTTTCAGAAAAGCAGGATAACATGATCGAATCCGGTCATCAGGTCGATTCTGTTACCGGCTTGCCAATCTACAGTTTATACGGTGAATATCGAAAGCCGACTCCGGAGATGTTTGCAGAGCTTGACATACTGCTGATCGATCTTGTCGATGTTGGCACCAGGGTGTATACCTTCCTCTACACAATGGCTTATTGTATGGAGCGAGCGGCTGAGAGTGGTAAGAAAATAGTTGTTCTTGATCGGCCCAACCCGATAGGCGGAGTGAGAGTTGAGGGAAATATTCTGCATTCTGATTGCCGTTCTTTTGTCGGTTTATATGCTCTTCCCATGCGGCATGGCCTGACCTTCGGGGAACTCGCGCTTTTGATCAACAGGGAGTATGAGATTGGCGCAGACCTTGAAGTTATTGCAATGGACGGATGGAACCGGTCGATGACATTCCGGGATACCGGCTATCCCTGGGTCTCTCCTTCTCCCAATATGCCAACTCCTGAGACGGCAATGGTATATCCCGGACAAGTTATCTGGGAGGGAACCGATGTTTCCGAAGGAAGAGGAACAACCCTTCCTTTTGAATTTGTTGGAGCGCCCTATTGGAATCATGGGGAAATCCTTGAACAACTGCAATCTGTAGATTTACCCGGTTGTATCTTGCGACCTGTTGTTTTTGAACCCACTTCGGGGAAATATGTTGGCGAGCTGTGTGTTGGGTTTCAGTTCCATGTGACTGATACTTCAACTTTCCTGCCATACAGGACCAGCCTCGCTCTGCTGCAGGCTGTAATGCGGTTGTACCCTGAAACGTTCAGGTATAAACAACCACCTTATGAATATGAATTTGAACGACTGCCCATGGATCTTATCCTCGGAGACAAAAAGCTCAGAGTTCAACTGGAAGCTGATGTCTCGCTGAGCAGGATTGAAGCCGGATGGCAGGAAAAGCTGCAGGATTTTAATAGAAATAGAGAGAAGTATTTTCTTTACCACTAATTATTGCGGATCCTGATACTAATTTGGGATATGCTATAATCGTCAAACGAAATACAACATTATGACAGAAAAAATGGTGTCGGTTGATTATCTTGCCACTATGGTCAATGGTCAGGTTGAAGGAGACGGTGGGGTGTTGATACAGGGGTTTGCACCTCTGGACAGTGCGGGGCCTGGAGAGATTTCTTTTCTTGTCAAACCAAAAGATGAGGGACTGCTTGCAGCAAGTGACGGCGCAGCGTTTATTGTACCTTCAGGAGTGAAAGGTCATGGAGATAAACCTCTTATTTGTGTGAAGGATCCCTATCTGGCTGTTGCAATAATTCACAGCCATCTCACGGAGGTACCGTTTAATAATAGTGGGGTTCACTCCAAAGCCCATGTCGGTGACGGTTGCAGTTTGGGGAAAGAAATTTCTATAGGGCCTATGGCTGTTCTTGGTGATCGTGTGACTGTTGGTGAGAGGGTTACCATTGAATCAGGGGTTGTTGTCGGTGATGATGTTTTTGTTGGTGATGATTCTACGATCAGGGCAAATGTGACTATTGGTCACAGGTGTACTATCGGCAAGCGGGTAATTATACACTCGGGTACGGTGGTCGGCAGTGACGGATATGGCTATTCTGTCAATGAGCTTGGTGAGCATTTAAAGCGGCCGCAGGTTGGAATTGTGCAGATTGACGACGATGTCGAAATTGGTGCAAATTGCGCTATTGACAGGGCTGCCTATGGTACAACCTGGATTAAATCAGGAACCAAAATAGATAACCTGGTGCAGGTGGCCCATAATGTCATCATTGGGGAAAATAGTCTGATTGTCGCTCAGGCTGGACTGGCAGGCTCAACTACTTTGGGAAGAAATGTGGTTTTGGGTGGCCAATCGGCGACAGCCGGACATATTGTACTGGGAGATCGGGTTATGGTTGCCGCGCGGGGTGGGGTTCATAAGGATCATCCCAAAGGAACAGTTCTCGGTGGTGCCCCTGCTATACCGATACGCCAATGGGCTAAAGCCTGCGCTGTTTTCGCAAAATTGCCGGAATTGCAGAAAAGTGTGAGGAAAAACAGTAAAGCAATTTCCCTGCTTGAGTCTACTGTCGGAGAAGAATCTTCTAAGCGAAAATCCAACTAACCCGAATAAATCGGAATTTTAGAATGCTTGGATAAGTGCCATGGAAACATATTCAACCATATAATTTTAAACGACCTTCCTCGATTGCTTGTTTTATATTGCAGAAGTTCTAGAGTAAGGCATTAATGTGGAAGGAGAGCAGTGATGTCAGAAGTTATCATACCGGAAA
>JAUVON010000044.1 GCA_030599175.1 Desulfobulbaceae bacterium
CAAGGCAACCCGGCTATCTGATACAAGACCCGTAGCTTTCCGTCCCTACCTTACAGCAGGTTTGGCTTTATCTTATTTGAATATCATTCTAACTGAATTATATGTGAAGAGGCTGCTCCGGGTCAAGGGAACAACGTGGCACAGGGAGGATAAAGGACAAGCTTGAGATGTTCTGTACATATTATCCGGCCTCTGTTCTACAATTTTTGTTGTCGCTTGTATTCAGATGGTGCAAAAGGCTGTATATGATAAAGACCTGCCGGGAGTCATCCTGCCGACACTTGCCGGTTGTTTCTTTATTGCTAAAACACTCTTTGAGTTTATCACCGGCCAGGCTCTATTCGTACAGGGTACCACTCTCTTCACCTCTGTGCCGTTGGCCCATCTGGCAGGCGCTCTGGTTGGCGTGATAACATCTATTGTCACAGGGCACAGGAAAGGATATGGTAGAAACGACTCAGAGACATTGGTTGCAATGTATAACAGATAATTTAAGAAAATATATTGTCCTGAAACTGTGAATAAGATAAGTTTGATTGAATGTGTGAAAACCCCAAGGAGAATACGCATGGAAAAAGATAAAGAGATAAAGACAGTAGAGGTTAAAGAAGTTGATATCCCTGAGGAAAGTGTAAAATGGGATGATAAGATTGTCAATATCTTTAAAATAATGCTGGGATATAACTGGCATACGATGGGGACAAAAAAAGATTTCTAACAGATGATGTTGTGGCAAAATTTCTTCATCTGTGTTGTTGTTGTGCCCCGCAGGAGATAAAAAAGGACTTCAAGTGGCTTTCTGGAGTGCAAATTTTCTATTATTATGGCGTCAAATCGGCCGCAGCCATAATATCCGGCACTAACTCCTCTTTTCCTATGGCCATAATGTGGACACCATCACATATTTTCTCAGTGTGGATTGCTTTAATCATCCGTCCGGCAATTTCTATTCCTTTTACTATTGCGCCTCCCTTGGGTGCCTGGGCCATTTCATCAATCAGCGGTTGAGGAACATTAACCCCGGCAATGTTTTTATTCATAAACCTGGCCATGGGAGCAGATGTCAGTAAGATAATGCCAACAAGTATTTTTACGGGAAATTGTCTTGCGTATTCCATAAATGATTTGAATTTATCAAGATCAAAAACGGCCTGTGTCTGGATGAATTCAGCACCGGCTTCGATTTTTTTCTCAAATTTTATAAGCTGAGGTTCAAGGGGTTTTGCTTCAGGTGTGACAATGGCACCTGCACAAAAAGCAGGGGATCCGTCCAGCTCATT
Organism: Desulfobulbaceae bacterium; assembly: GCA_030599175.1. Lineage (GTDB taxonomy): Bacteria > Desulfobacterota > Desulfobulbia > Desulfobulbales > Desulfocapsaceae > Desulfomarina. Next base: position 1,281 of record JAUVON010000044.1, read on the forward strand.
GTCGCCAAGGTCTTTTCCTTTTTCAAGGATCCTGATGGCAGCCAAAAGCTGGCTGGAATCAAGATCAAAAACACCTTTTGCCTTTTTATGATCTCCCAGCATGACCGAATCACCGGTAAGGCACAGAACGTTGTGAATCCCGCGGCTTGCTGCAAAGAGAAGATCCCCCTGCAAAGCCAGTCTGTTGCGATCCCTGCAAGTCATCTGTAATATGGGCTCACCCCCCATTTCTTTTACCATGAGCGCCCCGCCAAGGGAGGGGTAGCGCATCACGGAACTCTGATGATCCGTAAGGTTCATGGCATCGACTTTGTCTTTCAGCAAATCAATATGGTGGGCAGTCTTTTCCAGGTTTATGCCTTTCGGGGGCGCAACCTCGCAAGTAACGATAAACTTCCCTGAGTCAAGTGCTTTTTGAAATGAGGAGATCATAGCTTAATGGTCCTTTCTGGCCTTTGTAGTTTACGGCAACATTGCAAAATTGCCTTTTCACCCGAGATCTGGATCTCGAATGAAAACTCTAATTTTTCAAGGTAACCTTACGATTTCGATATTTCATATTTCCCGGGTGTTGGCTCACCCAGAAAATTTCTCGGGCCCTGGAGTTTTCGCATGGAATCCAGTCGGCCAAGTTCGGTCAGCCGATTATATATAAGGGTCCATGCACAATCTTTATTGCTGTCGATTTCACACTTACCTTGATTCGTTCCACCACAGGGTCCGTTTACCAGCCCTTTATGGCAATTGGTTACCGGACAGATCCCTCCGGTTTCACCTATTATACAGGTTCCGCATTGAGTACAAATTTCATTAAACTGGCCATACCCGGTCTCTTTTCCAATAAAAAGCGTATCAAGAGCCGGTACTACCATTCTTTTCAACTGGCTTGAAACAGTCTGAACTCCAAAAGCACAAGTCATAATCAAAAGGACATCGGCCTGCTCGATTTTCTCCATTTCCTCATTTAAAATCTCGGATGTCAGGTTGTCACAAGCCACGGGAACAACGACCTGGCCGGTAACAAGCTTTCCTGAGTCCAGAAGGGCTTCCTTCATGGCAGCTACTTCAGGAGCACCACCGGTGCGTGTAAGGGTTACGCAGGTTCCACAACCGATGATAAAAATTCGATTAAGCCCGTCTAGAAGAGTGTCAATCTCTTCTTTTGATTTTGGTTTGGTAATCGATCTGATCATAATTATCTCTCCTCCAGATCACATCTTAAACATCTTCCCGCTTCCATACGGGCCTGGTCTTCGGTAAAGCCCTTTTCAACTTCACGGAAGTCTTTTGTCCTAGTCACTGAATTTTCAATTTCAATCTGGATCCTCGGACTTTCTTCCATTGTCTCTCCATCAAGTGCTAGTCCGGCAGTTTCCTCAAATTGTGTTTTTTCATCAAGTATCATTACTGGGCCTTTAGCGCCTATCAGGTATTTATCAATGGCAATAGCAGCTCTTCTGCCTGAAGCAATGGCCGATATTACTGTTGTCGGACCTGTGATATAGTCACCGCCGGCAAAAATACCATCAACGTTTGTCGTCAAGCTGTTGCTGTCTACTTCCAGGCTGCCCCACAACGACCTCTCCAGTTGGCTGTCTTCTGAAATAAAAGAGGAGTCCGGTGCCTGGCCTATTGCAATAATAATTGTATCTGCATCGACCTTCAGGGTTCTATCTTTTTCAACCTTTATATAAGACCTGCCATCCGGTTCCAAAATGGCTTTGCTCCCTGTGAATTCAATGCCTGTAACACTGCCGTTTTCATGGATGATTCTCCCTGGTGACCAGAAAGGCTTTATAATAACGCCTTCTTCAACAGCCTCTTCAATATCTTTTTCCCAGGCGGGCATCTCTTCGATACCGCGGCGGTAATAGATATGGACATCCTGAGCACCGACTCGAAGAGCAGTTCTGGCTGTGTCAAAAGCAACATTTCCTCCCCCGATGACGACAACTTTACCTTCCAGCGCAATCTTTTTTCCGAGCCTTATGTCCGTTAAGAACTGAAGTCCATAAAAAAGCCCGTCCAACTCCAGCTCTTCGCCTGGAATTCCTACCTGTTTACTGGCTTGAGCACCGGCTGCGATAAACACAGCATCGAATCCTTCTCTCAAGAGATCGTTTACTGTGCGCTTTGCATCGATGGGGGTGTTGTAGCAAATTTCAATGCCGCAACTCTCAATATATTTTATCTCTTCCTCAATAATTTCACGGGGAAGCCTGAATTCAGGAACGGCAATACCCAGCATCCCGCCACCAACTTTTTGAGATTCAAACACGGTAGTTTTATATCCCATCTGGGATAGAAAATATGCACAGGACAGCCCGGCAGGGCCAGCACCCACAACAGCAACTTTCTCGGAGTAAATGATGGGGAAGGACTTTTTTGCCATACCGATATTTTCAAAATACCAGTCAGAGGCAAACCGTTTGAGTGTTCTAATGGCAATGGCTTCGTCAAGTTCTCCACGCCTGCATTTAGTTTCGCATGGATGAATGCAGATTCGACCGCAAACTGCAGGGAACGGGTTGCGCTCCCTGATAATATCAACGGCTTGTTCGTAGTTGCCGCAGGCAATAGCAGCAACATAATTGGGAACATCAATTCCGGCAGGGCAGGCATGCTGGCATGCTGAAATCACCATAGAATCGCATACTGCACCGGCACAGCGATGTTCCTTGATATGATCCTCATATTCCTTGGTAAAATATCTTAAAGTGGATAGGGCAGGATTTGCGCAGCTTTGTCCAAGACCGCAGAGGGAGGCAGATGTAATTGTCTCACCCAGATCTTTAATGGCCTGGATATCTTCCATACGACCCTCGCCATTTGTGATCTTTGTTAATATTTTTAAAAGCTGGGTAGTACCCAGACGGCAGGGCGCACATTTTCCGCAGGACTCAGATTGGGTAAAGCTCAGGAAGAAGCGAGCGATTTCGACCATGCAATTATTTTCATCCATCACCACCATTCCACCGGACCCCATGATTGCTCCGATTCGCTGGAGCGTGTCATAATCAATAGGGAGATTTAAAAACTGCTTTGGAACGCAGCCACCTGAAGGCCCACCCATCTGAACGGCTTTAAAATCTCTTCCTTGAGGAATACCACCACCAATTTCAAACACCACATCTTTTATAGTGGCTCCTATTGGAACTTCTACCAGGCCGGTATTATTAACCTTTCCAGCTAGAGAGAATATCTTGGTGCCTTTGCTTTTTTCAGTACCGACCTTTCCATACCAGGCAGCACCTTTATTTATAATAAGAGGAATATTGGCAAAGGTTTCCACGTTGTTGATGTTGGATGGTTTTCTGTCCAGCCCCTCCTGGGCGGGGAAAGGTGGCCTTGCTGTCGGCATGCCGCGTTTTCCTTCAATAGATGCCATGAGAGCAGTTTCCTCTCCGCAGACAAAAGCACCAGCGCCCATTTTCAGGGATAGATTAAAGTCAAAGCCCATACCAAGAATATTTTCGCCAAGGAGGCCCAGCTCTTTCAGTTGTTCAATTGCAATGTTAAGATGATCAATGGCGATCGGATATTCTTCCCTTACGTAAATGTATCCATAAAGGGCTCCCAGGGCATAGGCCCCGATCAGCATTCCTTCCAGTACCGCATGGGGATCTCCTTCCAGCATGGCCCGATCCATAAATGCGCCGGGGTCTCCTTCATCTGCATTGCATATGATATATTTTGGTTGTCCTGCTGCCTGACGTGCGAATTTCCATTTCAGGCCAGTAGGAAAACCCGCCCCCCCCCGGCCCCTTATTCCAGCCGAAAGCACCTCTTCAATCACTTCATCCGGACTCATTTTTGTCAACGCCTTGACAATGCCCTGATAACCACCTGCTGCAATATAGTCCTCTACTCTTTTCGGATCAATTCGCCCGCACCGTTTCAAAACTCTCTTTTCCTGTTTAGCATAGAATGGGATTTGATCAAGGTGGTAGACAGGTACTTTTGTTTTAGGGTCTTTGTATGCAAGTCTTTCGATTAACAGGTTTTTCTTAAGGGTTTTGGCGGTAATCTCAGGTGCATCTTCGGGAGCCACTCCCTGGTATTGTATACCTAAGGGTTCAATGGCAATAACAGGAGCTTTTGCGCAGAAACCATGGCATCCTGTTGATCGGATTTCAATCGTTTCGGAAAGACCTTGTTTCTTTACTTCTTCCACCAGTGCATCTTTAACTGAAGCTGCACCGTAGGCGCGACAGCCGGTCATGCAGACATGTACCACAGATTTATCTTCTGCGGTTTTTGACAGGATTCTGTTGCGGAGCCACTCAAATTGTCCGATGGATGAAAGTTTCTCCATGATTTAATCTTCTCCCTTGTCCTTCCGGTACTCGCCGAGAACACTGGTAACCTTGATCGGATTCAGTTTGCCGTAATATTCGCGATCGACCATCATCGCCGGTGCCAGAAAACAGGCTCCCAGACAGGCTGCGGTTTCAAGGGTAAACTGATAGTCAGGGCTTGTTTCTCCCTCTTCCAGATTGAGGTCTTTTTGTATCATTCTCAGAATAGATTTGCCTCCCTTAACGTGACAGGCAGTTCCCCGGCATACTTTAAGAACGCATTTTCCCTTAGGCTCCGTGGAAAAACCAGAATAAAACGTGATGACACCCTGCACCTGGCTGGGGTGGAGATTGAGGGTATCAGCAATAGATTCGATGGCCTCGGGAGGAATGAACCCGATACTCTCCTGGATTTCCTGGAGGAGGGGGATCAACCCCCATTTTTCTCCTTGGTGCTTTCCTGTAATTTCAGAAAATTTTTCCCAGTCTATTTCACTTGGATTCATCATTTTTCCTTTCTCACCTTTCCAGCTGCCTGTCGTTAACCCTATCAACCTTGATAATGGAAACCTGGCATGAATCCCACCCGTTTGAGCTGGCGTCGAGAAGGGGTGCCAGTTGGATAAGGTGTCTCGCATCATTATGATTATAGGCTGTAGGGATATGAATGAAACCTGACCGGATATCGCGATTAACTTTAACCGTTCTTTCAAGCTCTCCTGTCAGTGAGGTTACTTTGATCCGATCATCTTTAATCAGATTCATTTTTTTTGCGTCAACTGGAGACACTTCAATTTCTCCTTTAGAATCACAAGTACTTATTCGGATGGAATGTTCAGTCCTTGTGCCGCTTCCTAAATGAAACCGAAGTGATTCGAAAAGAGCGGTATATGGATAATCATTGTCCCAGAGAGTTTCTTTGCTCGAAGCTACAGGTGAAAAACGAATCTGTTCTTCATCGATGTTGCCTTGTTCTTGATTTCTCTCCCTGATCCATATCGGATGTTTGCAGGCAGTTGTCTCTGAATAGGTGGAGAGAGTACTGCTGATCTCCTTTCTGATACCTTCATGAGTGTTTTTGTATTCAGGGAAGCCCATTTTTTCAGCAATGAGACCTAAAATCTCCAAGTCAGATTTTGCATTTCCCGGAGGTCGTAGGGCAGGGGAAAAACATTGAATTTTCCCTTCCATATTTGTAAAACTCCCGGCTTTTTCAGAAAATGCTGCACCTGGCAATACTACATCTGCAATAGTAACCGTTTCGTTAAAAAGAATGTCCTGAACGACAACAAATTCGAGGGATTCAAGTGATTTAAAAAGGAGATTTGGCTGAGGCAGGCTGCGGAGAGGATTTTCTCCCATAATGTAGATTGCTTTGAGACGCCCTTCTTCAGCCTTTTTAATCATTTGAAAAAGATCTAACCCTCTGGTCCTGGGAATCTTTGTTTCCCAGGCTTTTTCCCATATATTGCGATCATTCTCATCATTGATCATCAGCCGGCCTGGAAGGGTTTCCGGGACTGTTCCCATGTCCCATGCCCCTACCAGGTTGTTTTCTTTTGCAAGAACATGAAATCCAGCACCTTTGTAGCCAATGGATCCGGTCATTAGGGCAAGGTTGAGGAGTGCTTCCATGACCTCTTTGCCATATCGCTGCAACATCAACTCGTCTCCGATCACAAACGTTATTTTTTTCCCTGCTAATAAATCGACCGCGTTATTTATTGCGTGGATATCGAGATTTGCTTTTTTGACAGATACTTTCTGATCCAGTGATAAAAGATCTGTTTTATATTTCTCATAGCCGTTAGTGAAACGGGACATAAACGAGGTGTCAGTTGCTTCTTTTTCAAGAAGCTGGACTGAGATCAAATTGATCAGCTCAAGATAAAAAGTGTCTAAAAAATTCTGGTTCGACAGAGGGGATCCAGAAGGGTGAATCGAGATGGAAGAGTGGCCTGTCAGGCTGCCTTTACCAGGATTAGCCACAATCAGCGGTATACCCTTTTTAACACTTCTTTTAAGATAGTAGTCCAATACCGGCGCAGTTTGAGCTGGCTCTGCCCCTAAAACAAAGATAACTTCAGCCTGCTCCAGTCCGGAAAGAGGACCGGCAAAGAAGTTAAAACGGCCTGCCTTGTCAGCTCTTCCTTCGATCAGGCTGAGAAAAAGTCTTCCGGAGATATATCCGCCGCTATCAACATTGTTTGTTTCTACGATCCCCCGTGCAATTTTCTGAAAAAGGTAGTTCTCTTCGTTCGAACATTTTGAGGAGCCGAGAAATGCAATACTTTCCGGTCCGTGCTGCTTTTTTATTTCCAACAGTTGATTTGCAATGGTTCCCAACGCCTCATCCCAGGAGGCCGGGGTGAGTTTTTTTTCTTTTCGAACAAGGGGTTTGGTGAGTCTTTGCGTAGAGTTCAGAAAATCATGGGCAAAATGCCCCCGAACACAAAGTGTGGCATCATTAACACTTTTTTCAATGTGGGAAGGGTTAACATCGACAATCTGGTTTCCGACCACACCCAGGGTCAGGTTGCAGCCAATACCGCAAAAACCGCAAATTGAAGCCGACTCCCGTTCCGGGGTTCCTGCAAAGTCAGTTTTTGTTGATAAGGCACCTGTAGGGCAGATAGACACACATGTGCCGCAGAAGGTACATGTAGATTTTTCCAGAGGCAGTTCATGAAGTGTTGCCGGACGAGATTTGAAACCTCTTGAATTATAATCAATAGCGCCGGCACAAACCAGCTCGTGATCTGCCCGAATGCATTTGCCGCAGAGAATGCATTTAGATAAGTCCCGAATGATAAAAGGATTGGCCTGTTCCAGCGGTTTAGGATTTGGCATGGGATAGAGATGGTTTTCGCCAATACCCAGCTCTGCTGCAATCATCCGCAGCTGGCAGCGATTACCTTTGTTACACACGATGCAGGACTCAGGATGTTCGGCCATCATCAGGGAGATAATGTTTCGCCTGTGTTTTATGATTTGAGGCGAGTCTGAGAGAAGAACCATATCCTGGGCCGCAGGAGTGACGCAGGATGCGAAAAGCCGTCCCGTTTTTTTATCTTCCACCAGGCAAAGTCGGCAGGCGCCAAAAGGTTGAAGACTATGGTGATAACACAGTTTCGGGATTTTTATACCGTGCGATTCTGCTGCTTCGAGTATACTTTTCCCCTCAGGGCAGCTGATCCTTTTCCCGTTGATCGTTAGAGCAATGGTTTCCACGAGGCTGACTCCTCATCTGCAGGCTTTTTATGTTTTACTATGGGCACCTATTGTTTTGACATACTTATAAAAAACTTCAGTTTCGATGGATAAGTAGGTAAGCGAGCTTGCGAGACTCCGGATGAAGAGTTTTTACGACTCCATCATTATTTTAGCTTCGCTGCGTCCAGATATTGCCGTAGCCGCTGCTCTCCCCCTATCGTAATAATGTGTACTCCCTGACATATATCCTTTAGGCCTGAAACAATGTCGGCGAAGATTTCAATGGAAGCTTTTTGCTTTTCCGGAGCCTGGGACAGTTTTTTTATGACCCAGTCCGGTACCAGACCGGGTTTCATATGTCGGTTAAGGAATTGGCCCATTCCTGCTGTCCTGATGATCAGGACTTCGGCGATAACAGGGACTCCAAAGGTATTGACGTTTTTAATGAATTTTTCAAATGAATCCAGATTGAACACCGGTGTTGTTAGAAAATAACCTGTTCCGATTTTTGTCATTTCTTCCATTTCCTTCATTTCAAGGTCAGGAATGTTTTTCCCCCAGGAAGATTCTACGCCGGAACCAAGCAGAAATTCAGTTTTTTCTGGAAGCGCATCACCCTCTATGGTATGGCCTTCCTTCATATGATCTAAAACAGAAGATAGCTTTCCAGCATCAACATGGAAAAACATCATTTCCTGAAGGCTGTCTCCAGTGAGGCGGTAGTCTTCTGTAAAAACAAGCAGGTTTTCGATACCGGCTTCATGGGCACCGATGAGGTCTTTTTGCAGCTGCAGCCTGTTTTTATGGCGGGTTGTTGTTTGGTAAATTGGATCGAACTTACTCTTTTTTAGAAGGTCGCAGGTCTTTATGGTGTCTCCTACCACACCATCGATTTCTATTTCAGAAACAGAAACTCCGTCAACACGACCTCGAATGAGTTGTAAATTTTGTATAAGCTTTTCCGGGTCATCTTCAACCGGTGACTGGACTTCGGAAGTAACAATAAACTGATTTTTTTTCAGTGCATCCTTTAACTTCATTTTTACCTCCTTGCCCCAATAAACTCGAAAAGGTACTCCCAGTTTTTATCTTAGCTCCAGCAGGCGGGCCACTTCTTCCTTGAGCTGGGGCAATGGCAGCGGCTTTGAAAAACAGACATCAGCGCCATGTTCCTTCATCTGTTTGAATTTCTCCTCATCCAGATATGCTGAAAGTACAATAATTTTGGTATCTTTTGTTTCAGGATTCGATTTGACCTTTTTACATACTTCATAGCCTTTAATATCCGGCATCATTATATCAAGAATAAGGAGGTGAGGTTTGAAGTGATTGACCTGAAGACCTGCCTCAAACCCATCAGCTGCGGAAATGACTTCATAGTCAAATTTATCCTCTTCCAGGGCCATGACAATAGTTTCAACTATAATTGGATCATCATCCACCACCAATATTCTCTTTCTTTTCTCTTTCATTTCGTCTTTGGGAATGGGGATGCCCTGTTTTTCCATGAAGGTTTCGAGATTTTTCTTTTTTATGCGACGATGCCCGCCAACTGTTTTGTAAGCCTCGATATGACCGGCCTCTACCCAGTTGATTATCGTTTTAGAAGAGACGCGACAATATTCGCTGGCTTTTGCTACTGTTAATATATCATCCACGGTAACTCCCTTGTTATAAATACTGGTAATATGTTTATTATAGATATTATAGATTTGCTTCGCTGTCAAGAACTTTCTATATAAACACCTCATTACCCCTTGCTCTAGGGTGTAAGGTGTTATAATATTAAGAATATTATTAATTTGGCTAAACAATTAAAAGAATACTGAGTTTATAGTTATTCTAGAAATTATAGATTTATAATGAGAAAATGGAGGGCAGGGATAAAAGTGCAAGCACTCAATGGCAAGATAACAGGAAAAAGGAAACTATAAAGATGGGAAGGAAATGTTGAGTTATTCGGGTTGACTGTGAACAGGAAGTGTGATTATGAAATTGGTACCGGCCCCCTCTGTGCTTTCAACCTTGATATCTCCTCCATGCTCTACGATAAAACCATAGCAAACTGACAGACCAAGGCCAACGCCTTTCACACTGCTTTTAGTGGTAAAGAATGCATCGAATATTTTAGTTTTATTTTCTTCATTGATCCCCATCCCGGTGTCTGATATTTCAATCACAATCTCTCGATCTTCGGCACTTGTCTTTACGGTTAGTGTCCCGCCATCCGGCATGGCGTCTCCGGCATTATTGAAAATGTTCAGAAAAACCTGCCGCAACTGATTTTTTGATGCGTAGACCAGATCCAGACCATCGGATAAGACCATAGATATTAAGATATCATTTTCACGGAACTGCTTTTTGTGTAAAAGAAGGATCTCATCAAGAATGGTATTGATATCAACAGGCTGTTTTTCTTTCTGGTCGGGCTTTGAAAAAGTCAGCATTTTACGCAGCAGTTCGCTGAGACGGACAATTTCAGAAAGAGCCATGTCTAATAATTTTCTTCGTTTATTGTCTGGAGAGATTTCAGTTTTCATCAGCTCAAGAGTGTTCATTATACCGTATAACGGATTATTCAACTCATGGGCGATTTGTGAGGTAAGGCGGCCCATTGCCGCAAGTTTTTCAGATTGGAGCAACTGTTCTTGAGTTGTTTTCAGCCGTCTTTCCATCTCCAGTCTTTCTTTTAAGTCTGTAAATATTCCAACAGTGGCTATTTCCTTATGGTTTTCATCATAAACAATAGATGCGGAGAGGTTGCCTTCAGCAATTGTGCCATCCTGTTTGATAAAAACCACAGGATAAAATTTCAGGAGACCTTTGCGATCATTTTCATCTGTGCGAATCTTCTCCATTACCTTTTTAGCCATGCCTTCCGGGTATACTTTCGTAATGTTGAGCTTGCCGACAACATCTTTTGTTTTGTATCCGAGGATCTCTTCGGCAGACTGATTCCAGAGGATAATAGTCCCCTTCATATCCGCGGCCATGATAGAGTTGGCTGAACTATGGATAATATTGTTAAGAAAATCGTTCGTTTCCCTGACCTCCCTTTCCATCTGCTTTCTTTGGGTTTGATCTACAATGATCCCTTCATAGCCTGTTACATTCCCTTTGTGATCAAAACGTACATGTCCGGTTAAAAGTGCCGGCATAGGGGTGCCGTCTCTTTTTTTAAACTCCACATCAAGATCAATGACACTCCCTTCCCGCTCAATGGTCTCTACAAAACTCTGACGGTCTTCAGGGCTTAAATAGAGGTCATGGGCAATGTCAATTGTCAGGAACTCCTCCCTGTTCGAATATCCGAGCATATCCAGCAACGCGAGATTGGCATCAAGAAACTTTCCCTCTTTACTGCTGATAAATACTCCGCATCCGACAAGCTCAAACAGCCTTCTATAATGTTCTTCTGAAGCTTTTAGTTTCTCTTCCTGTTTTTTCTTTAGTGATATATCCCGGAAAATACTTAATTTAGATAGGGTTCCATCATCGTTTTTCAGGGGTACTTCGACGATATCATAGAATTTACCGGCTATTTTATTGTACACCTCCTGGTGAAGCGTTTCCCCGGTAAATACTCTTGCTGCTTCACAATTGGTGCAGATTTTATTACGGTTTTCTAGAGTCTTGTAACATTTTGTCCCAATACCATCGGAAAAATTTTCCACCATTACCGAATTCATGAATTCAATGGTTAAGTCCTGGTTAACAATGCAGACACCGTCTGCCATGGTTTCAAAAATAGTGATGAGTTTCTGGAGGTCATTTTTCATTTTGGGGCACCCTATTCAGAGTTGTTTTTTCTTGTACCAGGTAAATCTGACAAACTCGTAAAAACCTTCCCGCGCCGTCATTCCCGCCCAGGCGGGAATCCCGAAGATATTTAAATAACTATATTACCGCCGGCGCGGGAATGACGGGATAACGCAGAATTAGACTTTTTAAGACGCCAACAAATCG
>JAUVON010000383.1 GCA_030599175.1 Desulfobulbaceae bacterium
GTCTACGCTATCTGCGAGGAACTCGCATGATACAAATTGGATGTGAAAAATATTTGAAAATCAAGAAATCTACTGCCAAAAGCGGACAAAAGTTACCCATGAATTCGTTTTCGATGCTTTGCAATTTTCTAACCCGACACTACTGAATCCTCGTGATTAAACTGTCATTTCCCATAACAGCACCATGCGCAAATCAAAGATATCACTCCGCCGGGGCTTTATGGAAAATGTCTCAACTTCATGGCTGTCGATACTGAAATCTTCTGCCAATGCATCAATTTTCTCCCCAATCTCTTCACTGAGATCATCAAGTTCCTGCTGCAGACCCATCACCGCCTCTTCTGCCCTTTTCACATCACCCTGCTCTTTGGCAACACGCCCGACACTTCGCATCCCGGTAGCCGCTTTACTGATATTTGATGCAGACAGAGCCTTCCTACCGAAAAATGCCCCTACAACCGCAGCACCAAAGGAGATAAGCGAGTCTGTAGTTTTGGTTGTTACATCCGTTTTTTCTTTTTCCAGCCGGTTATATGCAGTCTGAAGTTTTTTCTCAAGCCGCTCCTGGCGAATCTCATATTTCTCCTTCAGTTTTTCCACCGCCTCATCCTTTTGTTCCCGCAGGGAATCGCTAAACCGGACCTTGAAATCTCCGGCACTCTCCTCCGGAACAGACTCAAATTTTGTCCCTTTAATACGAAAAAGTTCCTGTCGTTCATTTTGATAGAGATGATCCGAAAACCTTTTTTTCAATCCGGTAAGATTTTTCATCTCTGCAAAAGCTGCGGGAAGAGGATAAAAAGTGGATTTATCCGGAGGTTCAAAAACACAATCCTCAACTGAACATGCAGCTGTTTCGGCAACCTGCCAGTCCGGTCGGCTGAACCCTTCATCAAGATAAAGACGTAAAGAAATTTCTTTAACGATATCAATATTGCGGCTGCTGTTATAAAACCTGACGGAAGCAGTGCCCCAGAGCCATGGTTCAAAACAGATCTCCTCACTCATCACATTTTGCAGAAAATAGAGCTGATCAATTCCCCGTGCAAGCACAGGAGGATTATCAATTAAAACCTGTGATCCTGGTGAACTTGCAGAAACAGGGCTATCAGCCTGATCATCATCACTATTTGATTCTCTCTTTTTCTCCATCAATTTTTTAATATCATTTTTAGAAATAGGACCCTTGAGATATGACATCACCCACCTGGTTTCAAAGAGCAGCGGCTCCTCCAGGTGAACCGAATTAAGCAGAAACTGTCTCCCTTTCATATCGGAAAGCAAACTCTTTACAAGCCGCACATCCAACTTACCCTCACTGGCTCCGACAATACCTTCTACCACCCTGTCCTGATCCTGACGGGTTTGCAGCCGCCCTACAAACCAGCTGCCGATATTCGACAAACCTTTATAATCAAGATCAACCGGATTCTGTGTTGCCAGCACTATTCCCACCCCGTAGGCACGGGCCTGCTTTAAAAGCAACATCATCGGTTTTTTGGACGGAGGATTGGCTATCGGAGGAAAGTAACCGAAGATCTCGTCCATATATAAAAGCGCCTTCAGAGACGAACTTCCCTGCTGCCGCCGCATCCAGCCTGTAAACTGATTGAGCAGCATGGTAACAAAGAACATCCGCTCGGTATCACCGAGATGAGCAATGGAAAAAATAGCCGTCTGCGGCTTACCAGTCTCCGAGTAAAGTAATCTCTGAATATCCAAAGGAACACCCTGGGTCCAGGCAGCAAAACTCGGACTTGCCAGAATATTGTTGAACATCATGGCAAGACTCATCCGCTGAGACTGGCCATAAAAAATATCCAGAGGAAAAACCCCCACCTTGTTAAAGGGAGGATTGACGATATGGCCGATGAGATCCTCCAGGGAAAGATTTTCTCCCTTTCGCCAGAAATGCAGGAAAAGAGAACTGAGCAAAATATGTTCACGACTCTGTAGAGGATCGCCTTCTACGTCAACTAACGAGAGGAGACTGGTTGCGGTGGAATTGACCAGGCTGTTCAGGGTATCTGTATCATTCAACACTTTTTCAGCAGGAGCCCTGAAACTACTGAGTACGGAAACAGGAACTCCGGCGGTGGAGCCAGGAGTATAAATGGTCATATCACTCTTTTCATGCAGCAGTCGAATACGTTCCCCTGTCTGCCCCCATGAAGCAAGTCCCTTTTTCCAATTCTCTGCCACCTCCTCGGCATACTCGGGAACTGACAACCCTTTACCTTCCGCCTCGGTAGAGTCAATCCACGGGGAGAAGTCTGCTGCTTTAAGATCCGGAAAAGAGAGCAGCAGATTACCCATATCTCCTTTGGGATCGATGATTATGGAGGGGACATTATCCATTATCGCCTCTTCAATAAGAGCAATCCCCAGCCCGGTCTTACCACTTCCCGTCATCCCGATGATGGCTGCATGGGTAGTCAGATTCTTATTTTTATAGAGGAAGGGCAGATCTGAAACTTCATGTCTATCCATATCCAATTCACGTCCAAGATAAAACAGTCCCAGCTTTTCATAGGGGTATTGAGCATCCAAAATAATTTCTCCTCCGGTGAATTTGGTAATCTCGCGGGTCCCTACCTTTAACAACAAGACATTTTAACATTGTTGTCTTTTGTCAAGTTAACCTTATGATTATTTTTTATCAGGTTTTTTTGAACACGACGGAACACCCAACGTCCAGATATTTTCAGAATAATTTATATTTGCAATTGATCTGGAGAAAGTTTACCAATATAGTAATTGATGGCA
>JAUVON010000387.1 GCA_030599175.1 Desulfobulbaceae bacterium
GCGCAAAACCTATGGGAGCAAGAGAGAAATGTGCCAACCCCTCACCGATTAGTGACAGTCGTCTCAAAACAAGAAAAACCCCAAGAACAGCACAGCAGACACCTATAAAGCACCCCGCGACAACGGCACGCTGAATAAACCCGAACTGAAAGGCTTCAATTATCTGGGGAATAATAGGATCCATAATTAACCCGACAAGCCGAATTTTTTTTTAGAGTCGCTGGATAAGTGCCTCGAAGGTCTCTCTATGTTCGCTATCTGTTGCTGGCATCAACCAGTCGAGTTTAATAGCAGTCCAGATTTTCTTGTTTTTTATTACAGCTTTTATGGAGTAAGGCACTAATGTTGGTGACAAATCAAATGCTGTGCAAAGTCACCAAAATAGTGTGACATATCCCCTGACAGACAAAACTCTTTAAAATCGCCGAAAAATACCACTTTACGATCCAGGTACAACAATTTCCCGGCGTACCTGCCGATGGTTGCACTGTCATGGGTTATGAGAAGAACAGTCTTCTTCTGATCTTTGTTGAGAGATGCAATTGTCTGGTAAAAATGGTCACGGGTCACCGGATCCAGGGCAGCAGTCGGCTCATCAAGGATAAGAATATCAGGATTTGACACCATTGCCCTGGCAAGAAATACACGCTGACTCTGGCCACCGGAAAGCTTCCCTACCTGCTCCTGATAGAGATGCTCAATGCCGAGGGTTTCCAGGGTTTGCAGCACGGTTTCTCTGTCCGATGCGTTAAACCTGCGAGGAAAAGACTTACAGCCGAGAAGCCCGGTGGCGACTACCTCTCCGACCGATGCAGGAAAAGACTTATTGGCGACCACGGTTGCCTGCGGCAAATAGCCGATTTTAGCCCAGTCGGAAAAATGAGCCAGCGATTTCCCCATGATTTCAATGCGGCCGCGATCAATGTCATTCAACCCCAGCAGAGACCGGATGAGCGTGGATTTTCCGGAGCCATTCGGACCGACAATGCCTATATATTCACCGGCAGCGACCTCAAAAGAGACATCCGACAACACCGTGGAATTGTGCATCTTCACCGATAAATTTTCAACGGTAATTATTGACATTGCAATCCCTGCTTCAAATTTTGTACATTCTGCTGCATCAAAGAGAGATATGTCTCACCCTGTTCCAGTTCTTCCCTGGAAACATTATGGACTCCATGGAGAAGCATTAAACGTCCTCCTGTCTCACCAGCCACAATTTGAGCCACCTTTGGTTGTATCAGCTCTTCATGGAAAATGACTGTACTGCCTGTTTTACGTACAATTTTCACCAAGTTGGCAATCGCTCTAGGGCTCGGTTGGGCATTCGGCGAATAGCCCAGAAAAGGCGAAACAGCAGTCAAATTGTATCTTTTGGCAAAAGATTCAAAAGCAAAATGCCCGCCGCTGACAATGATTCGTATCTTGCACTTCTGCAGCACCTGTTCCGTCCGGGTATCAAACAGGCCAAGATCTTCAATATATACTCTACTGTTATTCCTGTAAATTTCACTGTTTTCAGGGTCAACATCTGATAACGCGGCCTCAATAACATCCACCATTTCAACAGCCATATGAGGATCAAGCCAGATATGCGGATCGCTCCCCGGGCCGGAATGTCCCTCATGATGCCCATCGTTTGCCTCCCCCCCCCCACGGTCAACATGATCATCTTTTTTATTCAGAATCTCCCTTCCTACCTCAACCACTTTACCTTTCTCGGCACCCAGGGCAGCTACAATGGTTCCGGCCCATGGCTCCAGAATATCGCTGGTATAGAGAAAAAGATCAGCCCTGGTAACACGTACCATATCATGGGGGGTTGGGGAAAAACCATGGGCTTCCACCCCGGGAGGGAGTAAAAGCCTCACGTCGACAAGATCTCCGCCGACCTGAGAGGCAAAATCATACAATGGGAAAATTGACGTCACCACCTTTACCTTCCCTGCCTCCGCCACATATACATAACCGATGGAGAATAGAAACAGGCAGAAAATAAAGAGCACTTTATTCCTGATAAGCTTAGAAAATATCATCCTCACACCTTACCTGGAATACAAATGATTCGCTAATAAAACAAGAAAACTATCTCATATTAAGACACATATGTTCAACCTGCGGCCCAACGATTTTCCAGTCAACACATGGCCTGGCAAAGTCCTTTGGTTGCACAAGGGGGCAACCGAAACCTGAATCGTCGATATATATATGAGCATATGCTTTGGGGCTTGTGGTCCATTCATCCTGGTCAGGATTTCTGTTTACGCCAAACAGACGTATGCCGTTTTTTTCAAGATACCGGACAGCTTCTGTTAAATAGCCGGTATCGCGGCTGTTGGAACGCATTGTGAACAAGATAATCCTGGCCCCGGATCGCTGAAATCGCTTGAGCCATTTGATAGCTCCCGGAACAGGCTCACCGATATCGGGGTAGCGGTGATCTACAATAGTCCCGTCAAAATCTAAACCTATATACATATATTCTCCAATAAAAATTCAGTAGTGTCCGGTTTAGATCTCGAAGTCTACGCTATCTGCAAGAGGATTCATGGGTAACTTTTGGGAGCGTCATCCAGTAAATTTCGTAGTATCTCGGAGTCTCGTGCCTCGCTTACCTGGAGTCTACGCTTACCTCTTAATATTTTCACATTTGATTTGTATCAGTCTTCGAAGTCTACGCTATCTGCGAGGAACTCGCATGATACA
>JAUVON010000365.1 GCA_030599175.1 Desulfobulbaceae bacterium
AAGCCCGTAACATAGACAAGCTGTACTTGGCGTCACAAGAATATTTCAGAACTGCAAGAGGGGGTTGATATGATTCTTCGGGGAAAGAGAGCGCAATTAGATGCCAAGGCGGCATGGATACTGGTAGAAGCTATTCAGACACTTCTCGAGACCAAGTCTAAGGTGATTGTGGCTGTGCCGGGTGGGCGGAGTGTTTGCGGTATTTTCCAAAAACTTGCCGAGGATGATGTCATCGATTGGCTCCGGGTTCACCTGTTTATGGTGGATGAACGGCTGGTACCGCCAGACCACCCGGAGAGTAATTTTCGTTTGGTGGTCGAATCTCTGGGGGATAGGGTGCCTGCCACGTCCTTGCACCCTTATGTCTACGATGCTGCTGCTGAGAATTATGGTGTGGGGGAATATGAGCGTCAGCTTACGCAATTGGGAGGCCGTTTTGATGTGGTGCTGGTAAGCAGCGGTGAAGATGGGCATATTGCCTCCATTTTTCCCAATCATCAAGCGACAGTAGCCGGCGGAAAGAAATTTGTACTGCTTGAAAATTCGCCAAAACCACCGTTACGCCGGATGACGGCCACACCAGGGTTGATTACCGCTGCCCAGGTGGGGCTGTTGCTGTTCTTTGGTGCTGATAAAGGACAGGCTTTGAAACATTTCTTCAACCGGAAGCTGAGCGTCAGCGAGTGTCCGGCAAAACTCATCAGTACACTCCCGCAACATTATATCCTCACCGATTTGGAGGTGGCGATCCCATGATTTTGGAATCACAAATGATAATCATTTTTGGTGGAACAGGGGATTTGACCCGGCGTAAATTGCTGCCATCTCTCTATCATCTGCTCAAGAAAAAACAACTGACCGACTGTACGCCCATTGTCTGCCTTGGTCGCCAGAAAATCACCAGGGAGTCATTTCTCAAAAACCTGACAATTGATAAATTTATTGAGGATTCCGACGATGCTGTGGTGCAAGACCTCCTGGGACGCATAGAGTATCTCTGTTTTGATGTGCTCACCGGAAGTCCCGCTGAGTTCTATGCCGGAATTGAGGCTATTCGGCAGAAGTATAAATGCGCAGCAAATAGCCTGATCTATCTTGCTCTGCCCACTACCGTTTTTCAAAAAACCGCTGAATTGATTGGGGTATTGCTCGATGAGACATGCTGGCAGCGGGTCGTGTTTGAAAAACCTTTCGGTGAGGATGGGGTTTCTGCAAGGAAGTTAAATGAAAGTATCATGTCTGTGCTGCGCGAGGACCAGATATTTCGAGTTGATCATTATCTTGGCAAGGAACTCGTGCAGAACATCCTGACCCTCAGATTTGCCAATGAAATATTTGCCAGCACCTGGCATGAGCAGACCATCGATCACATACAGATAACAGTGAGTGAGACCCTCGGAGTGGAGAAACGGGCCGGCTATTATGATCGGAGCGGGGCTGTGCGGGATATGGTGCAAAATCATCTCCTTCAACTTCTTTCATTTGTTGCCATGGAACCACCCCGGGCAGGAACTGCCGATGCTCTAAGGGATGCTGCAGCAGCAGTAATAGGTCATCTCCGGCCGGTCGAAAAGAAAGATGTGGTGTTGGGACAATATGGTTCCGGCTTTGTCGGCACTTCTGCGGTGGTGGGATATACGGCAGAGGATGGAGTGGCGGACGAATCCGTCACAGAGACATATGCTGCTCTCAGGGCCTACGTTGATGCACCACGCTGGCAGGGCGTACCGTTTTACCTGCGCACTGGTAAGCGGTTAAAACATCGGTACGCAGATATCAGGCTGGTTTTCAAACACAAAACATCTCCTCTGGGTACAATGCCGGGCGAGCCTAATATGATCATCATTCGGATTCAACCGGATGAAGGTATTGCCCTTACTTTTAATGTCCGAAAACCGGGAGACAGCGGTAATACCGAATCGGTGTTGATGGACTTCTGTCATCATTGTCACTTTGGTCCGAATACACCTGAGGCCTATGAATCGATTCTTCGCAATGTCATGCTGGGAGACCACAGCATCTTTCCACGCTGGGACTGGATAGAGGCAAGCTGGAAATATATTGATGGTTTACGGCGCATAGCAAGTCCACCAGGCAACTATACCGCTGGCTCCGAAGGACCTGTCGAGGCTGATACCCTCTTGGCACAAGACGGAAGGAAGTGGCTCAACGATAATTCGTCTCAACAGATTATTCGACTCCACCTTGGTTGAAAATTGGTGGAAAGGTGTGGCTATTATCAGCAGAATCTGAAACATCCTGCCGGTCTGAACGAAGTTGAGCTGAGCCAATACTGCCGCAAGAGAGGACTTTATCCAGAACAGATTTCCTCCTGGCGTACTTCTTCCTGCCGCCAAGCTAATATAAAATCAGGTATCAAGGTAAATCAGAAAGAAGTTCGCTATCAGGCCAAAGTAATCAAAGATTTGAAAAAGGAACTTCAATACAAGGAAAAGGCCTTGACAACTACCGCCTTAACCCTACAACGCAACATATGTATTGACTGATAGAAGACCTTCGTGCTATGTTTGGTAACAAAACCAACAAGGGAGGTGGGTTATGTTGCCAGAAATACGTCAGTTGGACTATCTTTATGATGTGCCCAAGTTTGAGTTAACTCGAGACGACATACCGAACATTGCACAAGAGTTGAAAGGTTTTCATGAAAATTTCGCCGATTGCTTTTGTAGGAGCGAATCTCGGAATAATTTTTATCGCTACATGGCCGGACAATTTAGTCAGCTGGAACGAAAGTCCATTGAGCCAATAGCCTTTGCTATTGAAGGGGCTAAAGTTAGGGCTATGCAACGCTTTGTATCTGATGCGCCGTGGGATGATGAGAAGATTTTGTATAAGTATCGTAGTTTTGTTAATGAAGACATCGGACATCCTGATGGTGCTCTCATTTTCGATGAAACGGGTTTTGTAAAGAAGGGAGATGACTCGATTGGTGTAGGGCGTCAATAT
>JAUVON010000062.1 GCA_030599175.1 Desulfobulbaceae bacterium
ATTGCAGAACGTACGCTGTAGTACTTTTGGTAGTCCCATAAAATCTCCCTGCTTCGTCATTCCCGGCGGGAGATAAGCGTAGACTTCGATCCAGTCATTTCAAGACGTTCTGGATCGAAGTCTACGCTTATCTCCCGCCTTGTATGGGAATGACGAAATGGCGAAGAAATTGGTTTTTTACGACGCCATCACCTTTATCAGTGTGATGAAATCGAGAGTTAAACACCGTAACAAGTGAAGGAGTCTCAAACTCATGCCGGTATTCACGAAAGACAAAAAGAATCTGTTGTATATTCATGTCCCTAAAACCGGCGGGACTTCAATGGAAATGTTGTTTCAACTCAGTGGGTGGCGCACTGGCTACCTGGATCTGAATTTAAAGGGGGAATCATTCAACCATCTACGCATATGTTCTCCACAGCACATGCACGCAAAAATGCTCAAACAGCAACTGGTGCTGCACAAGTTCAATGGCATATTCATGACCGTTCGACACCCGTATGACCGCTTTCGTTCCGAATATGCATATAAAAACAAGGTCAGCTGTGATCCATCTGCTGTGGCCGTAGAGACATGGGCACGTACTGTTTTGAAGGCATATTCCAAGGATCACCTTATTTTTGACAACCACATCCGTCCTCAGCACGAGTTTTATCTGCCTGGAACTGCTGTCTACAAATTAGAGAATGGTTTCAATAAAATGATTCCGGATTTGGCGAAGAAGTATAAAATTGAATTTGCCGACGAAGAGTTACGGAAGATGAGCCGTCAAGAGGAAAGTGGTTTTTCCTCCAGCGACGTTGAACTTAACGATACAGTTAAAAGTATGCTGAACATCTTATATCATCAAGATTTCGAGCAATTTGGCTACAAACCGGATTTAGTTTCTGACGTAATTGATATTGTTGATGGTTTGCCTGAACAGAGATGGTCCCGCCCGACAAAAAAAACTCCTGCATTTTTCGAGTGGATTCTCTGCCTGTTTAACCGTCGGTAGTATCAATATATGTGTATGCACCATTCAACATCACCAGGAAGTGAGTATCGAGCCGACATTGATGGTTTGCGGACGATAGCAGTACTCTCAGTTTTTCTCTTCCATCTCCAGCCATCCTTACTGCCTGGAGGATTTCTGGGCGTCGATGTATTTTTTGTAATCTCCGGCTATTTGATTTCGGGCATTATTCTGCGTGAACATCATCAGCGAAAATTCTCATTTATTCATTTCTATGCCCGTCGAATAAAGCGGATATTTCCAGCTTTATTCGTGGTTATTGTTCTATCCGCCCTTGTCGCCACCTTTTTACTGGTGCCGGAAACATACACAAATTTCATGAAGTCGGCCCGGTATGCTTCTGCTCAGCTGGCTAATTTCTTTTTTTCTCAGGAAGTTGATTATTTCAGCGAAGGTTTTTCGGGGCAGCCCCTGCTTCATACATGGTCTTTAGGAGTTGAAGAACAGTTCTATCTTTTCTGGCCGCTACTGATTTTTTTATGTTTCCGTTTTTTTCATGGATCAAAAGCACCAGACTACAGCCTGACAGCATCTGATAAAACAGATCCGTCCACAAAGATGAGGGCAGGCAACATTAAAAAAGCTGTAAACAAGAAAATTGCAGGTGTTTTACTGTTGATTTTTCTGGTTTCAAGCCTGGCTTGTTACGTCCTGGCGGTAACGGAATATAATCTAGCCTTCTATATGTTTTATACCAGAGCATTTGAATTCTGCGTTGGCGGGTTTATTGCCCTGAGGATACTGCCGGAGCCGGAAACAAAGGCAGCAAACCTGCTGATCGGCACAGTGGGAATAGTGCTGCTCTTTTTCAGTTTCATCTTTATTAAGGAAGAGTTCCTGGGAAGACCATTTCTACAGGGCGGGGTCCTGATACCCTGTGTTGGCAGTGGTCTTCTCATCTATGCAAATTGGCGAAGAAGTATCATCAACAGGATGCTGGCGACCAGACTTCCCGCTTCAATCGGCAAGATATCTTATTCACTCTACCTGTATCACTGGCCGGTTATTATATTTTATAAAATTTTCAGTAATACCGTTGAGATAGGGATGTATGCTTCTGTCGGAATTATCATCGTTTCATTTGTACTCTCCATTCTGAGCTATCTGCTGGTAGAGCAGCCCGCCAGAAAATCTGGATATTCTGACAGAGGTATAATAATCATGGCAATTCTGGCTATTGTCGGTTTCGCCCTGCTCTTTAACAGCCTTGAGGAATATGATACTGCTCCCTGGCGAATCACCAGGTATGATACAGAAAGTCCGGACACCAGAACATTACACTATGCAGAAGAATGCCGGGAAACCAGGGGAGATGCTCTGTGGTTTTATAAGTGCAGGCAGACAGCGGAGGCAGAAACCCCGATTATCGCTCTTGCTGGAGATAGCCACGCACCCCACTTTTTGCTTGCTGTGACAGAATGGGCCGGAAAAAACGGTTATAATGTCAAATATCTCGGGATGGCCGGCTGCCCCATGCTGCTCGGTGATATACACATCCAACAAAACATGTTTGATGATAAGTATCGAAAACAGTGCGAAAACTCTCTGGCCATATTTCAAACGAACATCGTTGAGGATCCGCAAGTTGAATTTGTTCTGGTCGCCCAGCGCTTTGATCTATTCGATGATGGAAAAGTATATGGTAGTGATTCCAGAAGGATATCCTTTAAGGATTCTGACGGAAATAGAGTGGAAGACCATACCGAATATTACCGTAAACAGTTAGCCTACACTGCAGACAGGATAAAAGAAGCAGGGAAGAGCATGGTCATACTTAAACAGGCGCCCATTTTTTCAGATATCGATTCGTGCACATGGGAACCGTTCATAAAAAAACTGTTTTCGCAAAAAAAGGTTTGTGAATATGACCCGGAATTTATCCGTCGAGGGCAGCAGCCAAGTATTGATTTTATCGATAATTTTGCCTCCGCCTACCAGGTAGAGCTTTTTGATCCGCTGCCTTACTTTGACAGCCCTTTGCAGAATGGGATTATTATGTACCACGATACAGATCACCTGAACAAGTACGGTGTTCAACACCTGGTTCCCCATTTTGCGGAAGTAATGGATGAGATCCTTGCCAGGGAAAAAATGAAAAAATGAATATCTCCATAGCCCTTGCCACCCATAATGGCCGTCCCTACCTTGAGAAACAGCTTCAAAGCCTCCTGCAGCAGACGTGTCTGCCAAAGGAAATAATCATCAGTGACGATGGCTCAACCGACGGGACCTGTGAGTTGCTCGACAAATACTGCAGAAAGAGTAAAATTTTTAAAGTAGTTCACTCAGAAAAGCAGGGTATTAACAAAAACTTTCAGAATGCTGTGTCGATATGCAGTGGAGAATACGTTGCTTTCTGCGATCAGGATGATATTTGGGCCAAAGATAAACTAGCTCTCCTTTCCTCTCAGTTTTCCGAAAAAACCCTTTTGGCATATGGAAAAAGTATCTTGATTGGTGCAGATGATCAGCAGCTGCCCGGAGCCGTAGAAGAATACGTGGGTTTCCGTAACTATCGGGCCGGGCACCTGCCATTTTATTTCTATTTTTCAAACTGTATCTCCGGCCATGCAATGATGGTTCGAAAAGATCTTATT
The DNA here is from genome assembly GCA_030599175.1 of Desulfobulbaceae bacterium. Classification (GTDB taxonomy): domain Bacteria; phylum Desulfobacterota; class Desulfobulbia; order Desulfobulbales; family Desulfocapsaceae; genus Desulfomarina. The sequence continues at coordinate 3,613 of JAUVON010000062.1, forward strand.
GAACGCGCTTTACCTTTCCCGACGAATTGCATGTACGACCAGTGGCTGGCTCTTATCGCCTCGGCCAGATCAGACATTATCCATGTCCCGGAAGCGGTCACCTATCACAGGATACATGATTTAAACGCGATTAATAATCGGGAAATAAACAGGGCGAAGAAGAGCAGAAGAAGAAAACTTTCAAAGTATCAAAAATATTCCAACTATCGAGCAAAACATCTCACTCTGCTCCAAAAAGGATTAGCAGAAAGCGAGACATTAAGTGCTTCTGAATATAAGTATCTTTCACGCTTATTCTACCAGATCAAAGGGACTAAAGACCGATACTTCGATATCCGGCTGTTCTTCCTGCTGATACAGAAACGGCACCTGCTGTTTCACGGGAATCTGCTGAGAGAGTGCCGGAACAGGGCTCTTGGCGGCAGATACTACAAATTCTTAGATTTTTTTAATTTCAGAAAAGCTTTGTGATTTTCCCGCTATCCTCAAACAATCAGACCGGGCTCTGTTGAGGCATTCCGTCAGCCTTGAATGCCTTTTCGCCCCTCATAAATGCCTTTATACCATCAGCCTGTCCTCTGTATCGAAGCCGGTTAATTCTGTTCAGTCCGATATAGCTTTTGAGCCTGTAATTACGGTACATTCTACGGGGATTGTATTTTTGTGAATAGAGGGAATGTTTGTTCAAATAGTAGCACCGAGACCAGCCGAAATGCCAGCTCTTCATGTATACAAGAGAATGATGATGTGCCGAGGAACTGTCTCCGATATGCTCAATATATACGCCGGGACAAAGCTTTATTTGATATCCCTTCTGTCGGGTTCGATAACAGAGATCAGTTTCTTCTGAATAGAGAAATATATTTTCATCAAAAAAACCCACCTGATTCATCTTTTGAAGATCGAAAAGCACGGCAGCGCCGGAAACGGCCTCTATTGATACCGGCTGAGCGCCGGAGAAGTCAGCTTTAGTGATGGCCGGAGCCCAGATTGCCGTATTGTCTTCATCCTCCACTGCTGTAGATAACAACTGGGTTACCAACTCTTCCGACACCTTCAGATCAGGGTTGAGAAGAAGGGCAAACCGACTTCGACACTGTTGTAATCCCTCATTAGCTGCTCTACCGTAACCAAGATTGCTCTCTGACTCGATTATATGATGCTTTGGAAAGGATCGGGACAATATCTGCGCACTGTCATCAAAACTTGCGTTATCGACAATGATGATTTTAAATCGTGTAGTATCTAAAAAACTTTTCCAATCAGAAAGAAAAATTGAAGCGCTGTTATATGAAACACTGATGATGGTTAAATCAAAGACCATGTTGCCAATTACCAATTACTGGGTTTGTCTCCATGCCGAGTACGATCAATACAGGGTAGAACTAAACTCCTCAAACACCCTTTCGATTGGGATAGCAAATCCAATTCCTTCTGTATCGCGAAGAATCATAGTGTTAACACCATACACATATCCACGTTCATCAATGAGCGGCCCACCGCTGTTCCCGGGGTTGATCGCGGCATCAGTCTGGAGAAAAACCTTATCATCATTCTCTCTCTTGCGATAACCGGAAAACACACCGGCGGTTACCGTATTTCGCAAACCGACAGGACTGCCAACAGTATAAACTTTTTCTCCCTGGGACAATTTTTTCCCCTCGGGAGGTCTTGACAGAAAGGTATTTTCCCCTGAAAAAAGAGACATCAAGGCAAGATCATACTTATCACTGACCAACAGGTAATTTGCAAAATGCTCACTGCCGTCGGACATGATAATTTTGATATCAGATGGCTGCATATCTCGTCCAAGCAGCCTGAGCTTCTCCTCCCCCTTTTCCTGTTGGGGTAAAACTCTATTCAGCTGTTTCTGACGAGTCTCAATAATCAGGGCAAGCTGACTCCTGGAGGGCCCGTTGGGGTATCGGCGCAGCTCCTTTCTCATCTCCCTGAGTTTCTGTTTCTCAAGGTCGATCAGACGGCGTGAAGTCTCTATTTTTTCTCTTAACTCGTCAATCTTATGTTTATCCATCTCTATCACGTGACGATTAGTAACTATATAATATTCATTAACAAAGAAGCCCGACCCTGTTCCCCATGGTGTTTCTATAGAAACCGTCGCCTTTCCCGCCAACTCAACACTACTACCCTTAAAAGCCACCTTCTGGGAGGAAGTCTGATCGTCATTTATCTTTTGTGCCGGTTTCTTTTCAACCTTTACAGACTCGCCTTGTTTGGCCACGGTGCTGTCCGGTATGGACTGGAGTGGTTGATTCCCGCCTTTTTTGCCTGCATAATAGTAAGTTGCAGAAGCTACAACAGCGGCTAATATAACGATTTGGAAAAATTTTAACCCACGGCCGGACTGTTTGTCTGAATCATGAATCTTTTGCGCTTCAGCCTCTTTTTTTCGCTTCTGAACCGCCTTATACCTGGCAAAGATCAAACCGCACGACTCACATTCTCTGGCATCTCTCTGTTCATGATTACATTTAGGGCAACGCATTACACTTCACCTGAAACATATTGCCCTTCAGGGCAGATTTATGAAAAAAACTGTCCATTTATCATATCAAGTTATGTTATATTGATCAATTATCAATACATTTTCCAAAGAGCCCCTACGGCCTTATTTTTAATATAGCCATGCCTATACGCATCAACTCATCAACCACACTTGGTGACCATGAAATCGAACTGACACCAATCCGTGCCCAGGGTGCAGGTGGCCAAAATGTAAATAAAGTATCAAGTGCCATCCATCTCCGTTTCAACATCAACAACTCCTCCCTGCCGAAATTGTACAAGGAACGACTGCTCTCCCTGCGCGATCACCGACTGACCAGAGACGGGCATATAATTATCAAAGCACAGAATCACCGCAGCCAGGAACTAAATAGAGAAGAAGCTATACAACGACTTGTTCATCTGATCCGACAAGCAATAATCCCCAGGAAAAAACGAAAACCGACACGCCCTTCCTCTGCCGCAAGAAAAAGACGGGTAGACAATAAAACACGGCGCGCCCGGCTGAAAAATCTACGCAAAAAGGTAACCGAATAGTATAAATTTTTTTCTTTTATGGCAATCCTGCACACTATTCTGCAAAAAAACCGGCAAATTGATCAGATATCGAAAAACAGATAATAAATTGCTTGCATTCTGGCCTTACTTCTGGTAAAAAGAAGTGTTTTCATAAATGAGTATCCTGCAGGTCAGCCTTTTCCGGCAATTTTCCCCCAGTCTACTTTTTAAAATTATCTTTACCGATACAACTACTATAACTAACCCGACAAGTCGGAAAACTTTTTAGAGTCACTGGATAAGTGCCTTGTTGCAGGAATCAACCAGTCAAGTTTAATAGCAGTTCAGTTTTGCTTGTTTTTTTATTACATCTTTTACGGAGTAAGGCACTAAATTATGGTTTCCAAATCTGATATAACCACACCTTGTTCTTTTACTGAACTTGGTCTGACACCTCCTCTCCTGCACAGCCTTGATGATGCGGGATATAAAATACCCACACCAATCCAGGCGGAGATGATCCCCCATATGATGGCCGGTAGAGACGTCATCGGTCAGGCGCAGACCGGGACCGGAAAAACTGCTGCCTTTGCCCTTCCCCTTCTGGCAGGATTAGACACGGGAAAAACAAAATCTCCACAGGTACTTGTTCTCACACCCACCAGAGAACTTGCTATTCAGGTGGCGGAATCTTTTAAAAGTTATGGCAAACATCTGAAAAATTTACGGGTTTTGCCTGTCTTTGGCGGTCAGGATTACAGTATCCAGCTCAAACAGCTGCGAAGAGGTGTTCAGGTGGTGGTTGGTACACCCGGCAGAATCATGGATCATATTCGCCAAAACAACCTCGACCTCAAAAATTTGTCAGGCTTTATCCTGGATGAAGCTGATGAGATGCTGAAAATGGGATTCATTGATGACATTGAATGGATACTTAAACATATCCCATCAAAAAGACAGACAGCACTTTTCTCTGCGACAATGCCCCGCACCATCCGGCAGATTGCTCAGAAATACCTGCACGATCCCATTGAAATAACGATCAAGACGAAAACAGTCACTGCAAACACAATCAATCAACGTTATCTCATCACCAATGGTTTCAGCAAAAAATTTGATGCGCTCTGCAAGGTCATGGAGACGGAAAGTTTCGATGGCATGCTCATTTTTGTCCGCACCAAAGTTCAGACAGTTGAACTGGCTGAAAAACTTGCCCACCGAGGGTATGGCTGCGCCGCTCTCAACGGCGATATCCAGCAGAGCCAGCGTATCAGAACAGTTGAGCAATTGAAATCAAAGAAACTGGATATCCTGGTTGCAACAGACGTTGCCGCCCGGGGTCTTGACGTTACCCGAATAAGTCATGTTGTTAACTTTGATATTCCTTTTGATAATGAAGCCTATATCCATCGTATAGGCAGAACAGGCAGGGCCGGGCGCAAGGGAGAGGCCATTCTTTTTGTCAATCCACAGGAACGCGCAATGCTGCGCTCAATAGAGCGGCTGACAAAACAGAAAATTGAACGAATGGAGCTGCCTACTGTCAAGGCAATAAACCTGAAGCGGGTAGACAAATTCAAAGAGAATATTAATACAGCACTGCAGAAAGATATCTCTTTTTACAAGGACCTGATTAACAGCTATCTCGCAGATAATGAAGCCGCTCCGGAAGATGTGGCTGCAGCCCTTGCAAGTATTGTCCAGGGAGACAGCCCACTCCTGCTCACTGAACCAAAGGTACAACCACGACAGAAAAAACGGAATACAACCGTATCACATTCCAACCATGCCCAGCTACCACCGGAAGAAGGTATGGAAAGATACCGCATAGAGGTAGGTAAAAACCATGGTGTCAAGCCCGGCAACATTGTCGGAGCTATTGCCAACGAGGCAGATATCAGCAGCAGCCATATCGGTCGTATCACTCTATTTGATAACCACAGTACGGTCGATCTTCCATTCGGTATGCCGACCGACATCTTCAGGCTCCTCAAAAAGGTGTGGATCAACAACAGGCCGTTAAAGATACAAAAAACCGCGGCCGACGAGAATAGATTCATTGAAAATGGAAAAAAGGAAAGCAGGAAGAACCCGCAACAAAAAAATCCTCAGCGAAAAAGATCAAAAAGGATAAAAGGTCAGCAACGTAAACATTCTGCCAGGCCGATGTTGTAACCGCCTGTTCCCGGCCTACAGTTCAACCACCATTCCTTCCCTGGCAAAGAACACCTCTGTTTCACCAGGACGCCCGGGATCACAAAACTTCTTTGCAAACTCATCGAGCTGGTCATCCGTTCTATCCGGATCGTGATGAAATAAAGCCAGCTTTTTGACCCCCGCCCTGTTTGCTGCGGCAATGGCATACTCTATGCTCGTATGTCCCCAGTTTCTCCGTCCGCTGTACTCTTCCTCTGTATACTGCGCATCATGAATAAGCAAATCCGCCCCGGCAAAAAACTGTTCGATAACCATATTCAATTCAGCTGCTACCTCTTCCCCCTCCAGGGCCATAGCCTCATCATAGCCGGGGGCATTTGGGTCGGTTATAAACAGATTACGAAACGGTTCTGTATCAAAACAGGTGCAGACGACCTTGCCATCATACTCAAAGCGGTAGCCGAGAGAGGTGATCGGGTGATTCAACAGCTTTGTTGACAACTGGAGACCATCACCCAGATCAATACAAGGATTCTCATTGAGCCGGATATACTCAATATTTGAGGAAAGTTCGCCAAGATTTACAGGGAAATATCGATACTTCATCTGACCGCCCACAACATCTTCAAGAGGGTCATCCTCAAAAGTGACCGGACCGTAAACCTTTATTACGGAACCGGGAGCATAAACAGGAGTAAAAAATGGATACCCCATGATATGATCCCAATGGGTGTGGGAAAGAAAAATATCCGCTTTAATCGAATCATCGATCGGATCGTTTGCCATCAGAGAGTTGCCAAGTAATCGTATACCTGAGCCAGCATCAATTATGATAATACGATTCTCCGGGCCCACCCGCAACTCAACGCAAGCGGTATTGCCACCATATTTCTTGGTAGCCATGCCAGGACTGGGGATAGAACCTCGGACGCCCCAAAATCGTATTTTCAATGAATTCTCCTCTCACCTGGGTAAAGCACTAACCCGAATAAATCGGAATTTTAGAATGCTTGGATAAGTGCCATGAAAGTATATTCAACCATATAATTTTAAACGACCTTCCCCTATTTCTTGTTTCTTATTGCAGAAGTTCTGGAGTAAGGCACTAAATTTGCAAAAACAACTCACTCTTATGGATTTCTTCTTCCACTCTACCGCCTATAGTACCAAAAACATCATGGTTCAAGTCGACAAGATCCAGTAAACGAGCAATATCCTCCTCATCGGGGAAGGGGTCACCTGCGTAACCATGATCCAGGATATTGGTGTATATATTAGCAAGAGCAACAAGAGCTACCTGTTGACCTGCCCCACCCTCCAGTTTGTCCATTTCATGATGGGTGGTGATACATTCTGTTATCACCTTATTAAGTTTCCACTTTTCCGCAATCATCAAACCTACTTCCTGATGATCAATACCAATAAGGTAACGTTCAACCTCTATAAGAGAACGTTGCTCCAGTTTCGCAACATTGAGTACTTCAATATATTCATCACCAAAAGGCACTTTACCAAGATCATGGAGGAGCCCGGCCAGAAACAGTTCTTCCCGCTCCATAGGAGAATAGCCTTTCACTTCTCCCAGCAGCCTGGCACTAACCCCCGTACCAATGGAATGTTCCCAGAATTTTGCCGTAGGAAGTGCCCGAGACTTCTTCACTCCTGATACAGTACGGATAATTGCCGTACTCAGGGCGATATTTTTCACAGTATTCATACCGAGCATGGTGATAGCCCGGGTCAGAGAAGTTACCTTGTTGATAAGAGAATAGTATGCGGAATTGATCAGTTTCAGAACCTGGCCGGCAAGAATCGGGTCAAGTGAAATCACCTTGTTGAGTTCATTGGGAGACGCGTCTGTACGACTGCAAATCTCCATCACTTTACCCACCGTCGTCGAAAGACTGGGCATTTTCTGAATAAATTTTTCTATGTTCTCTCTCTGTTTCTCCTTATCAAACCCCATAACAATCCTTATAAAATAAGAGTGTTATACAATATACCACCATTGCTGTCTGGATGCAGGCCATTCTATCCAATGCGGGTCAAGACTCTTACCATCAGCAGTCATCTTCCCGACAAAACAAAACCACGTCATCATAGGCTGCGGTTGTACCACCAAAGATATCAAGTCCACTGCCGATGGTTGCATCAATCCTGTTCCTGCCGATGTCCCTGATCAGCTGCATATCGACCAGATCTCTAATACCACCTGCATAAGTTGTTGGAATCGGGGA
>JAUVON010000230.1 GCA_030599175.1 Desulfobulbaceae bacterium
ATGCATTTCGCAGCTTCTGCGTCTTCAGGATTTTCAAGAGCCTGTAGTGCAGAACCCTGTATAAATGGAATATCATCACCTGGAAATTCATATTTATCGAGGAGTTCGCGCAACTCCATGTCAACCAGCTCGATAAGTTCCTCATCATCAACCATGTCACATTTATTTAGAAACACTACCATGGCAGGAACACCAACCTGACGTGCGAGGAGGATATGCTCCCTGGTCTGGGGCATAGCACCGTCTGTTGCAGCAACTACCAGAATAGCACCATCCATCTGAGCAGCACCGGTAATCATGTTTTTGATGTAGTCAGCATGTCCGGGGCAGTCCACATGTGCATAGTGCCGGTTTTCGGTTTCATACTCCACATGAGCGGTGGCAATGGTAATTCCGCGTTCTTTCTCTTCAGGAGCTTTGTCGATTTCACTGAAATCAGTAAATGCGGCCATTCCTTTAGTCGATAAAACACGGGTTATCGCTGCAGTCAATGTTGTCTTACCGTGATCAATGTGACCAATAGTTCCCACATTAACATGCGGTTTAGTCCTTTCAAATTTTTCCTTTGACATGATTGTTCCTCAATATACCTGGACTTAAATCCCTCTAATTTTTTTAATGATAATATCTGCCTTTGAGGCCGGTACAACACCATACTCAAAGAATTGCATTGTAAAAGTTGCCCGCCCTTGTGTAGAAGACCGCAGGGACGTTGAATAACCAAACATTTCTGCGAGAGGAACCTGCGCCTTTAAGACCTGCAGATCTCCTTCTGCCTCAACACCAATTATCTTTCCCCTCTTGGAGTTGAGATCGGAAATCACGTCCCCCACATATGGATCAGGCGTCACAACTTCCAGACTCATAACCGGCTCCAGCAATTCCGGCTTCGCCTCAACCGAAGCCCTTCTAATAGCCATTGCTGCAGAGATTCCAAAGGCCATATCAGTAGAATCTTCTTCGTGATATGACCCGCCCACCAGGCTGACCACTAAATCAGTAAGGGGATAGCCGATCAAAGGTCCTGAATCGAGAGAATCCGCAATACCTTTTTCAATAGAAGCGAGGAACTCACCGGGTACCTGTTTCTCATCAACACAGTTTCTAAACTCGAAGCCGCTTCCCCTGTCAGCAGGTTCAATTTCGATCACCACATGGCCATACTGACCTTTTGCTCCGGTCAACTGATCAAACTTTCCTTCACCCCTCTGGAGCCTGCCTATTGTCTCTTTATAGGCAACCTGTGGTGTACCGACCTTTGCTGAAACTTTAAATTCGTTCAGCAGACGATCGACAATTACTTCCAGATGAAGCTCCCCCATGCCGGAGATAATAGTCTGACCGGTATCAGCGTTCGTCGTAATAGTGAACGAGGGATCTTCAAGTGCGATTTTGTCAAGGGTTTCAGTCAGTTTTTTCTCTTCTGCCTTGCTCTTTGGCTCAATCGCTACACCAATTACCGGGTCGGGGAAGTCCATACTCTCGAGGACTATGTAATCACCCTTTGCACATAGCGTATCGCCGGTAGTTGTAAATTTAAGTCCGACAATTGCGCCAATATCACCCGCCGATATCTCACCCACTTCTTCACGCTTATTTGCATGGAGTTTCAGCAGTTTAACTATTTTTTCCTGTTTTTTCTTCCCAGGATTAAAAACTTTGTCGCCAACTGTAACCCTGCCGGAGTATATCCTCACAAAGGCAAGGTTTTCCACAAACGTATCGGACATCAACTTAAACACTAATCCGGAGAATTTCTCCTGAGGATCAGTTTTCCTGCTGGTGCTCTCACCATCTCTTCCTTCCCCTTCGATGCTTTTCACATCCAGAGGTGAAGGCAGATAACGGATAACCCCATCAAGTAAAGGTTGAATACCTTTGTTTTTAAATGCGCTTCCACACATGACAGGCACTATATCAAGTGCGATTGTCACCTTTCTGAGAGCACTGTAAATCTCAGACGCAGATACTTCAGTATCTTCTAAGTATTTTTCCATGATATCCTCATCGAAGTCGGCCAACTTCTCGAGGAGTATCATCCGTGCGGCCGTGAATATTTCTCTGTATTCGGCAGGAATTTCCAGTTCTTCAATTTCCTGGCCAAAAGACTGCTCGCTAAACTGGAGAATTTTACCTTCAATGAGGTCAATTACTCCACCGAACTCAGCCTCTTTACCAACGGGAATCTGTATAGGAACAGGATTCGCCCCAAGCCTTTCGGCAATCATGTTCACGCATCTGCCAAAGTCAGCACCTGCGCGATCCATCTTATTAACAAAAGCAATCCGTGGAATGGAATATTTATCTGCCTGTCGCCATACCGTTTCTGACTGCGGTTCCACACCACCTACAGCACAAAAGACTGCTATTGCCCCATCAAGCACCCGGAGAGATCGTTCAACTTCAACAGTAAAATCAACATGACCGGGTGTATCTATGATGTTAATCTTTTTTTCTTTCCAGTAACAGGTAGTAGCTGCCGAGGTAATGGTGATTCCCCGCTCCTGCTCCTGTTCCATCCAATCCATGACTGCGGTACCATCATGAACTTCGCCCATCTTGTAAGATCGGCCTGTATAATAAAGAATCCTCTCGGTAGTGGTTGTTTTTCCCGCGTCAATATGGGCCATAATGCCGATATTACGCACATCCGATAAATCATTCGGGGCTGCCATGGCTACCTCACTCTCGGAGCAAACTTAATACACCAGCTCTTTTTCAGGCAAGCAACCCGACAACAAGAACCTACTACCAGCGATAGTGTGCAAAAGCCTTGTTTGCCTCGGCCATTCGGTGAGTATCATCTTTTTTCTTCACCGAGGCACCACGCTTATTGTATGCATCAACCAGCTCAGCTGCAAGTTTTTCCGACATTGATTTCCCTGACTTTGACCTGGAAAAATCAATAATCCATCGAATCGCCAGGGCATTCCTCCGGGTCTGTCGAACCTCCATCGGCACCTGATATGTTGCACCACCCACGCGACGGGACTTTACCTCAACGCGGGGTCTCACATTACCCATCGCCTCTTCGAAGACAGTCAGCGGATCCTCGTCTTTTACACGCTCTGCAACAAGATCCATTGCATCATAAAAAATTCTCTGGGCGACTGTTTTTTTCCCTCGCTCCATCAGCCCGTTGGTAAACTTAGTCACCAGCATGCTGTTAAAGCGGGGATCCGGATCTATAGGTCGTTTTTCAGCACTTCTTCTTCGCGACATTACTTAAAACCTCTCCCAATTAGACGCATCCTCTAGGATGGTCGCTTGGCTCCATATTTTGAACGACCTTGACGTCTATCGGAAACACCCAGGGTATCAAGCGTACCTCGAATCACGTGATAACGTACACCAGGCAAGTCTTTAACCCTGCCACCCCGGATCATAATCACAGAGTGCTCCTGAAGATTATGACCAATACCAGGAATATAGGAGGTAACTTCAATTCCGTTTGTCAACCGGACTCTTGCGACCTTTCGCAGAGCTGAGTTTGGTTTCTTTGGCGTTGTAGTGTACACCCTTACACATACACCCCGTTTCTGGGGACATCCTTTCAGGGCAGGAGTATTTGTCTTTTTAACAGACTTTTTCCTCCCAAACCTTACGAGTTGGTTAATTGTCGGCATTACGTTAACTACTCCTGTTTTACACAACCTGGCCCCAATAGACCGGAACTTTTTAAATTGCTTGGATAAGCGCCCTCACGAAATTAATTTCCAAGGTACTTGGAATAAATTGCTAACCCGACTAGTCGGAAAACTTTCAACCTCGCTGGAAAAGTACCTTGAAAGTAAGTGGAACAATATAATTTCAAAATATACTCCCTGGTTTCTTGTTTTTTATGACAGAAGTTCAGGAATAAGGTACTAACAGCTCTTTTGCAAATCAGGCTACCTTTCGCAAACACGAAAAAGATCATTTTTAACCCAATGGCACCATGGTGTCAAGGAAAAAGTCTGATAATATATCAATTATTCCCGCTTCAGTTATACCTTCAGGAGATACTGAAAAAAGCAGGTTAATTTCCTCTAACACCGGTGCCGGCAGAAATTAATCTTCCCATGATCACGTTCTCCTTCAGCCCTGCAAGTTCATCTACCTTGCCGGCCATTGCGGCATTGGTCAACACCTTTGTGGTTTCCTGAAAGGACGCCGCAGAGATAAAGCTTTCTGTTGAGAGCGAGGCCTTTGTCACACCTAATAATAGTGGCTCCGCCGCCCCGGGTTGTTTACCTTCTGCAATAAGACGATCACGCTCTTCCTCAAACTTCCACCATTCAACCTGCTGGCCGATCATAAACTTGGAGTCTCCGACAGATGTAATCATAACCCGTTTAAGCATCTGACGAACAATAACTTCAATATGCTTATCGTTAATTTTAACACCCTGAAGTCGATAAACCTCCTGGATCTCATTCACCAGGAACTTGGCAAGCTCTTTCACTCCAAGAACAGAGAGAATGTCATTGGGCACAACAGTCCCCTCCATCAGAGGCTCACCCGCCTGGACATAATCCCCCTCATGGACAATGGTATGCTTGGCTTTTGGCACAAGATATTCCTGTGGCTCACCATATTCAGGAGTGACGATAACTCTTCTTTTCCCTTTAAGCTCTTTGCCAAAATTCACCTTGCCGTCAATCTTGGAGATGATTGCCGGATCCTTCGGTTTCCTTACCTCAAAAAGCTCGGCTACCCGCGGCAAACCACCTGTGATATCCTTGGTTTTTGTTGTCTCTCTGGGGATTTTACCAACAATAGTCCCTGACTGAATGATATCACCCTCAAACACGTTGATAATTGATCCCACAGGCAGGCTGTACCTGGCAAATGCCTCAGAGTCAGGGATTTTAATTGTCTTGCCTCGCGAATTTTTCAATGAAATACGCGGAGTCATCTGAGTAGAACCGGTGGAAAGAATTATCACACTGGAAGACATGCCAGTAACTGGGTCAACCTTCTCCTGCATAGTTACACCCTCTTCCACATC
>JAUVON010000357.1 GCA_030599175.1 Desulfobulbaceae bacterium
GGCGTTATATCGGCAGTATCGATGGTTAATTCCGGACTGGACGGAGGTATATATGGATCAGTGACCCCGGTTACTCCTTTCACTTTTCCAGCTCTTGCCTTGGCATATAAACCTTTTCTGTCACGCTGTTCACAAACCTCTAATGGTGTTGACACAAAAACCTCTATATAACCACCATAACGGGAAATTAATTCACGATTGGCTTGCCGGGATTCTTCATAGGGTGCAATTGGGGCACAGAGAGCAATACCTCCATTCTTCGTGATTTCACTGGCAACAAACCCTATACGAGTGATATTAAGGTTACGGTCTTCTTTAGAAAAAGTAAGCTCGGATGAAAGGTTTTTCCGAACAATATCACCGTCAAGCAAGGTCACAGGGCGATCACACATCTCCATGAACTTCACCAGCAATACCTTAGCAATGGTCGACTTACCGGAACCTGAAAAACCAGTCATAAAAATGGTAAATCCCTGTTTTGATTTTGGGGGAAAAGAGCATTGAAGCTGATCAACAACTTCAGGGTAGGAAAACCAGGTTGGAACATCTTCACCCGCTATCAGCCTGCGCCGCAGTTCTCTTGACGAAATCATTGCAACGTCTTCTTCCCCAACCTTATCGAGTACTACATATTTTTTCAGTTCCTGATGATATCCCATTTCCCGCTGAGGAACCATAGCTATCCCTGTTTCTTCTGCATAATCGGCAACCATCTTCTGAGCCGCTCCACGGGAGTAAAACAAATCTTCACCTTCCCTTCCTGCCAACGGATCTGCATGATCCTCCGCCACCATAAAATGGCTGCAACCAAAATTCTTACGGATGATGGCCTGCCATAATGCCTCCTTCGGCCCCGCCTTCCTACCGGCAAAGGGCGTCAACCCAAGCTGGATCATATTCATTGGAAATTTTTCGGTAAAAGCCTGGTAACAACGAACCTGAGTATAGTAATCGAGGTTGCCGGGATGGCTGAGATCTGCCACCGGCTGTAAAAATATAGCCGATCCTGCCTCCCTTGCTGCGGAAATGACCATCTCTCTATGGGCACAATGGAGGTATTCATCGGTATGAAACCCAAGAACCCGTCGCCAGCCGTTCATGGTAAATATCCGCACAGTTTCCGAGGGACTTAATCTGAGATGCTGAAAATCATAATGGATGGGCAGACTCACCCCCTCCAGTTTTCCACCAAGATACCAACCGCCAACACGATCATACAGATGCATAACTCCGGGATGTACAGCAGGATCATCAGTGCCGTAAACAGAGACCGCCTCTATTTTTTTATCCGGCTGCCAGATATCTTCAACAGTCAAAATTGCCAGTAAGAATCCTTCCGAATCATTAAGAGCCAGGCGCGCCCCAACACCAAGGCTATCCGCTGTCTGCTCATTCACATCAAGACAGATGGGCATGGGCCAGACAGTACCATCAACAAGACGCATCGTATCGACGACGGAATTGTAGTCCTCCTGCACCATATAGCCGCCCAGGGGGAAAAGACCCCGGTTAAGGAGCAACTCCAGATCACACAATTGTCGGGATGATAAATCAATCGACTTATAATCAAGCGCTTCGGCCCGCAACGCCTCTACCCTTCGGAAATGAACAAGCAAACTCTCTGAGTAATCCATCATATTCTCCAAACAGTGGATAGGAACTATCCTTTCCTACCCTCCCGTCGATATGTTGTTATCATTTTGTAAGATCATCGATTATTCTATCACAGGCCAGTCCATCTCCATAAGGGTTGTGGGCAACGCTCATCTCTTTATGGTAGACACTGTCATCGAGCAACCTCTCCGTTTCGGCTGTAATCTTTTGCTTATCACTGCCCACCAGTTTAACGGTCCCTGCCTCTACCGCTTCAGGTCGTTCCGTGGTATCCCTCATCACCAGCACCGGAACACCAAGCGATGGGGCCTCTTCCTGAACTCCACCCGAATCAGTGATAATAACATACGAATGTTTCATCAAGTAGACGAAGGGCAGATAGTCAAGTGGTGCTATAAGATGAATGTTTTCCTTTTGGCCCAGAAGCCGGTTCACAGGTTCCTGGACATTTGGGTTAAGATGCACCGGGTATACAACCTGAACATCCTTCCTCTCCGCAATCTGTAAAAGAGCCCTGCATATATTTTCAAACCCATCACCGAAGCTCTCCCGCCTGTGACCAGTGACCAATACAAGCTGTTTATCCAAGTCCAGAAAAGAAAATTTATCCCGGAACATTTTTTGACACCTGTCACTTTCATCTATTTTTCTGCTCACCCAGAGAAGAGCGTCTATAACCGTATTACCTGTAACCAGGATATTATTTTGATCGATACCCTCGCTCAACAAGTTCTCTTTAGCTGAAATAGTAGGAGCGTAATGTCTGTCAGCAATAGCACCCGTAAGTTTCCGATTGATCTCTTCCGGCCATGGAGAATAGATATTTCCCGTCCTCAACCCGGCCTCAATATGACCAACCGGAATGCGCCCATAATATCCGGCAAGGGAAGCGAAAAGAGTCGTAGTGGTATCGCCATGCACAAGAAGACGATCCGGCTGATAATCGTTCAAAACTTCACGTAACCCCTGGAGCACATTACAGCTGATATCGGTGAGATCCTGACGGGATTGCATAATATCAAGATCATATTCAGGAGACAGTTGAAACAATTCGAGAACCTGGTCGAGCATCTGACGGTGTTGCGCTGTAACACAGAGACGGGCTTCCAATCCCGGGGTATTCTGTAATTTTTTCACAAGAATACCCATTTTTACAGCTTCTGGTCGCGTGCCGAATACGGTCAATATTTTCATAAAGATTTTTCAAGTACTAAGATGTATGAGCAGGTAATTTCATGATTTCTTAATTCAACTAACACTTTAGCATAGATACTGCCAGAATCTCAAGGTGAGCTGTCATAATCGAGGAAGAGTGATAATAAACTTTCATTTTCTCCTTGACGCCACCCTTCCAATCAAGTAGTTTGCCGCGATCTTTTTGCGTGAACTGGCTTTTCGACAAGCCGGCTGACCCGGGGTGGAAACTCCTGAATAAAAGAGAGAA
>JAUVON010000429.1 GCA_030599175.1 Desulfobulbaceae bacterium
GGTGCATTTTGCTCTTGCCCAAACGTAAATTTATTGACGCTTTGATGAAATCGTAAAAATTCGGAGAACAGACTTTTTTGTCATTCCGGCGAAAGCCGGAATCCAGTATTTTCAGATAGTTGCCAAGCGTCTGGACTCCGGGTTTCACCGGAGTGACGACTTTTTACGAATCCGTCACGCTTAGGGTGATGTTTTTTGAATACGATTTTTCCGCTCTGCAAGATCCGAGTCTTCCTGAAGAAAGGAGGATGAGGCTGCTGTTTGTTTTCTCTCCAGTTCTCGTGATCTTAACCACTTTATATATGATATGGAAGCATCATATTTTGATAACTTCAATTTTCTGTCCAGGTCTCTGGATCTCATCCACAGCATTCCGTACTTGCCTTCTTTTACATATTCCAGCATCCTATCCGTTAGTCTATCAGACCAGATATAGCGTTCTATAGGCTCATTCCTTCGAGAACCCTCACCAAATCGCTCAAAAGCCGCACCGCGCAATGCCTCGTAGTTTGAGTAATTCTGTGTCCAAATCGTTACAGTATAGAGTTGATCATGCCAGAATGAATAAATGATGCTTGTAAGTTCTGCTTCACCTATTCGTAACACATCGTGAGGGCGAACAAATTCCACTACTCCAGCCAAACCAGTGTCTGTTTCTGTTTTTACCATACCTGCTATATCAGAGAGTTCAGATCCCCAGGGTAAATCACGGAATCCGTCAGAGGTCCCAAAATCGGCATCCTCAGCTTTTTCAAAATGAGGCGGTACTTTCTGATCTGAATTGGTTTTTTCAATTCGTTCGACATCGCCCTTATTAATACTTGTGACCAGATCCTCCATGTAGAATATGAGCTTTCCATTCTTTTCCCAGCTCCTTTTGGTTTCCAGCCTTGTGCCATCTTTGAGGATTATTGTATCGGCATGAGAAAATAGCGGGGCGGCAAATAGTAAAGGTAAGACTATGAGAAGACTAATCGCTTTGTTCATTACTCTCATCACTCAAATTAGTTAGTGCCCGACCGAAAACTGTTATTTTCCCTCCCGCTAATAGCGGGACGTCAGGCTCAAATTATAATCCTCGAAATACTCAATGTATGGATGCCTGTCCCGCTGTATTTAAGCGGGGTGGTTATAATTTTCGCCTTCCTTGATCTTGGAAAAAATTCCTAGTTTTCGTTCAGACACTAACTAAGAATCAACTGCATCTGCTTGACCTCCACTTCTGCACCCATATTAGCGCAAAGGCTCCTGATTTCCTTTTTCTTTTCCAATCCATTCTCCTTAAAGGAAACAATAACCTCTTTGACCTTGTGTTTTTTGATAATTTCCTTAAGGTCTTTCTGATCTCCAAGGACAGGATACCCTTTGATCTTCCTGCCATGTATCCTGGGATTGTCATCAACAAAGCCCACAAGAACCAGTCCGAGATCACGGTTGGCCTCAATCTCCTTCATGGTCATCTGCCCACCAACCCCTGCACCATATATGAGAGCAGGTTTGCCCTTTTTGTTTCCTTTGCGTATCCCTTCGTCCAGCAAGCGGAAAGAGAGCCTGGAAAGCGAGATCAGGACCAGCATGAGAACCCAGTAGATGGCGAAAACTGCCCGGGAGAAGCTCTGGAAGCGATAAATGGCGAGAAGGATTAGAATGGGCAGAATTGTACCCACTGTAACTGCCTTGATATAGCCAATGAGATCCCGGAGTCCCGTGCTTTCCCATACACCCCGGTAGACACCCATAACGTAGA
>JAUVON010000350.1 GCA_030599175.1 Desulfobulbaceae bacterium
CGGCGTTCAAATGACCGGTTTTGATCTTGGCGAAAAACAGTTTTCATGGACAGGCCAGGTAAAGTATCTGCTTGGTGAGCAGAGCCAGAAGATCATTCTGGACGGTGAGCTGAAAACCGAAGGCATTTTTGTCGGTATAGCAGAAAGTGGTTTGCGCATTGACCAGGAAACTCTGCAGAGCAAGACTGATTTTTCTCTGTTGCTTGAAGAATCCCCGTCTTTTACCGGCGAAGTTTCTGTAGAAGCAAAGGGATTACGTGTCGGTCGGAAAGAAATCGAGCTGCTGACTCTGGCGGAGATGTCGATGGCAAAAGCCAAAGACAATGGAGCAGGGGGAGCGAAGATTGGTTCGCTTGTACTTGGCCAGTTGCATATGCCGGCTTCTCAGGATTTCCCCGTCAGTGTCACTATTCCGTCAATCACCCTGACAGATATAGTCAGTCCTGATCTTGCCAGGGTAAGCGTGGCACGCTTGAAAGTTGATAAACCGAAAATTGTCGATGGTGACAAAAAAACACAGCTTGCACAGATGGATGCGATAATTGCAGAGACCATTCAGGTGAACAAGGATATCTCCACAACGGTTGAAAAGGTCACAATCGATAAAGGAAGTTTCTTAAAAGAGAAAGACAAGGATCCAATGGTTACCCTGGGACAGCTCATGGTGGGAAAAATCAGCTATTCTCCTGAACAGGGGTTTAGTTGTGATACAATTGATCTTGACTCTATTTTCACTGATATCAAACGGCAAAAAACAACAGAATCGACAACGAGTCAGGATAAAAATGTAGCTTCTGACACTGAGAAATCGAAAAAGGCCAAAGGCTTACCGGTGAGGATTAATCAGGTAAATGTTACCGGTACAAGTGGATTTAAATTTACGGATGAGACATTGACAAAACCGTTTTCCACCACCTTTCTACTCAAATCACTGCAGGTTCGTAACATTGATTTTACTGATCCGAACCATCCGTTTACCTATTCGCTCAAGGGGAAGTTTGATAAACATGCACCATTGGGTATAAAGGGTACTGCAGCTCCCTTAGCGGACAATATTTTCGTTGAACAACAGGCCAGATTGCAGAACTTCTCCATGCCGCATGCTTCTCCTTATACCATAGAAGCTATTGGTACGCATTTTC
This sequence comes from Desulfobulbaceae bacterium, assembly GCA_030599175.1. Taxonomy (GTDB): domain Bacteria; phylum Desulfobacterota; class Desulfobulbia; order Desulfobulbales; family Desulfocapsaceae; genus Desulfomarina. Next base: position 1,143 of record JAUVON010000350.1, read on the forward strand.
CCAGCGGTAGACTTGATTTAACCTCTTCGTTGAAAATAGCTGATGGGAAAATAGATATGGAGAACGATTTAGTATTCAAAGATTTGGATGCAGAAACCGTTCACGGTGAACTGGCCGACAAATTGAATAACCAGCTGCCGATACCTCTTGAATTGGCCCTGACCATGTTGCGGGATAGTGATGGAACCATTGAACTCAAAATCCCTCTGAAGGGTGAGCTTGATGATATGCATGTAGGCGTGACGGATCTTGTTATTACTGCCCTGGGCAAAGGAATTTCTGTTGCTGTTGTGCCGTACCTTGCATATACCGCCCTTGGTCCGGCCGGAGCACTTGCCTTTGTCGGGGCAAAAGTCGGGGTAAAGTTACTCCATACCAATCTGCCTTCCCTGGAGTTTGAGCCGGGCAGCAGAGAACTCACGGAGAGTCATATAAAAACCCTGGATAAAGTTGGCAAGGCTATCGAGAAAGACAAGAAGAAGAGTTACTCCATCTGTGCTAAAGTCGGTCTTAATGAGGTGGGCAAGGTTGATTCCGGTAAAGATAAAAATCAGCAAAATGCTCTATCTGAAGCTGTCCGCACAGAATTGTTCGAGCTTGGAGATGTCCGTTCACAGGCTGTTAAAGAGTACCTGTTATCACACTTTAAAATTGATGAAGAACGGCTGCTTATCTGCAGTCCGGGAATTAATTTCAAGGATAGTGATAAGCCGAAGATAGAGTTTAAGAAATAAAAAAGCGGTTCGATGGGAAATCCCTTCGAACCGCTTTTGTCATGCTGGAAATGGTTGTCGGTTAGTTTTTAATTTCAGCTGGTTTAATCCCCTGTTCAGCCATTAGTTTTATCATCTTGTTCATCGCTTCGAGATGCGCCTTGGGATCAATTGTACCCTCTGTTGCCACCCTCTTCCAGAGCTCTGTTTCGCTCATATTCTGGTGACACCCCATACAGGTACCGGCTCTCATGAAATTATCGAGTTCCTGCTTGTTAAATGCCCTGGACATGGGCCAGTGGGTACCTACTGTTGCCAGTTGCGTACCGTCACGCTCCACGATTTTTGCCCAGTCAAAAGTCAGTTTTGGAATCGCCGGAATCTGCACGCTGTACTTGGCGGGGATGATCTCACGGGTTGTCGCGTCCATAAGATCCACAACCACATCCTCTGCCTGCCGCAGCCCAAAAGTCCCATTGCCGATACCAAGGCCTGCTACCTTCGGATTTGTATGACACGACTCACAGGTTCGTGCCTTACGCTGTGCAGTATGAGGCTGCACCGGTGCCATATCAATGGCGAGAGGAACATGTTCCTGACCGATATCTTTGGCCTCACCGGCGTTCAGAGCTATCTCATTATTAACCAGGGTTTCACCCTTGTCGTTTATAATGGTATAGGTTACCTGGCAGCCAGGCATAAGAGGGCTTACCCGGCCTTCGCCGCCAATTCCAAGAATCGGATCTTCCCAGCGAAGATATGACCGTGTCTCGGAAATTTTTCCCGGAGATCTTAAACCGCCCGAGCCGAGCACCGATTCCGCCGTCTGGCCGTTTGTCTTCTGTGCATTGCCGGAAGCAACCCAGTCAACACCCGTTACAGGTTTGCCGTCTTTCGGTTTAAAATTGACCTGCACATGGCAGCCGTAGCATTGTGGTGCCCATGAGGCATGGCATGAATAGCACTCAAGTTTATCCCTATGTTTAGCAACTGAAGTCATTGCAACTTCAGCAGAAGGATCCTTCCACTTTTTCTCATCCTGCAGATATAAGAAAAGGATCGTAACTATGCCGGTGAATGCAAAAAATCCTGTAACATTCTAAGAATGTCATATGTATCGTACGGATTTATGAGTTGATCTACGGAGTCTCACAAGCTCGCTTACCTTTCCGCTTTTTACTGCAAATTTCTTGATTTTCAAACATTTTCATATTCAATTTTTATCATGCGAGCTTCTCGCAAAGACTGATAAAAATC
>JAUVON010000171.1 GCA_030599175.1 Desulfobulbaceae bacterium
AAGTTATTGTTAACCCTGGCCAGAGCGCCCACAGCCAGACTCGGCCTTGACAGCTTACTCCACTTAGAGGTGGAGTGATTGACCATATATTCGTTACTCATGGCCAGGTAGTCTTCTTCCTCTTTGACCACCCCGTCACTGGAGATCAGCTGCCCGCCGATAAAAGGATAACTGCCCTCGGTCTTCAGGGAGACGAACTCGGTCTCTCGGCTAAAGTCGGGGATGGCAAAGGAGCCGAACAGGTCTGCCGTCTTGTTGAGGTCAGGCAGTGCGGCGTGCAGGCGTTGCCTTAGGGTAGCCAATTTGACACGATCCGGCAGCATGGTAAAACCACCCACAACAGTCCTGGTTGGATGAAGCCTACGACCACCTATCAGATCACCACCGTCGTTGGCCAGCAGCTTGAGCCTGGCTGCTCGCTGGATCTCATCACCATGCGGTTTAATCAGTTCGAATACACTGTCTGCCTCAAGAAAGTCAGGTGCCACCAGGAAGTAGAGGTGGAGGATGTGGCTTTGCAAGGTCTCCATGTGCTTGAGCAGCAGCCGAAGTCTTTCGGTCTGTAGGCTGGGAACCATGCCAAAGGCCTGTTCAATAGCCCTGATAGATGCCAGGGTGTGGCCGATGGAACAGATACCGCAGATACGACCACAGAGGATAGGAGCATTCTCCCAATGTTTTCCCACCAGGATGGCCTCAAAGAAGCGCGGGGTCTCCACCACATCCCAGCTGGCCTTTTCCACCTGACCGTTTTTGATGCGAATCCGGATGTTGCCGTGCCCTTCGACTCTGGTCAAATGGTTGATCTTGATGTCGCAGTTTATTGATTCTCCCATGATCGCCTCGTTTATTCGTCCATTTTCTTGATTGCACTGGTGAAACCGCCAAAACATTCGAGCCGATCAAGCATGGCCTGCCTGGGGATGCCGTGGCTGTCCATGATCTCCTGGAGCTGGCTGAGGTTGGCCTCATCGGCTGGCCCCCGGCAGCCCCAGCAACCCATACGGTTGTTTGGGCACCAGGCATCGCAACCAGCTCTGGTTATTGGTCCAAGGCATGGCTCACCGAGGTTGAAGAGACAGATGTTGCCATTGGCCGTGCATTCCATACACACGGGATAGCGAGGATGGTCAATTGATTTACCGAGCACCAGATTGGTGACGATCTCTTCTACTTCTTCCTTTTTGATGGGACAGCCATATATTGAGAGATCAACTGCAATAAAGTCGGACAGAGGTCTGACCTCTTGAGTCTCTATGGAGTGGTCTCCATAGACCTCTTTTTTGACCCATTCCAGGTCATGAAAACGATTTTTCAGTTGATTCACCCCACCAAAGCAGGCACAGGAACCAAGGGCCACAAGGGTCTTTGCCTGTCTCCGGATCTTTAACAGCCTCTCTTCTTCATCGGCCCTAGTTACACTGCCCTCGACAAAGGCGATCTCGTAATCGTTACTGCCGTTGGACATTGCCTCGCGGAAATTGACAATATCCAGAAGGTCGAGAAAGTTAAGCAGGCTTGCCTCTTTGTTGAGGATCTGCAGCTGGCAACCCTCACAGGAGGAAAGTTCAAAAAAGGCGGTTCTGGGCCGTTTTATCTCAACGCCCAAATAGGTTTTGGTCTTCTGCATGAGTGTCCCTAAATGGCCTCCTTCATATTCAATACTGACCAGTAGTCAAAGACCGGCCCACTGAGACAGGTATAGGTCGCGCCTATGTTGCACCGGCAGCACTTTCCTCGCCCACAGTGCATCCGCCGTTCCAGGGAGACAAAGATCTTTTGCATGGGTAACTGGGCGTTGATCAGCATGTCGCAGACAAAATGGAACATTACCGGTGGCCCGCAGACAATTGCATAGGTGTTTCTGGACAGGTCGTTTCCTGCCGCTTCTATTCGCTCCTTGAGAATCTCGGTGATCAGGCCGACAGGGCCTTGCCAGGTAGCGTCGGCCTGGTCGACAATAATTTTCAGGTTGATGTCAAACTGCCGCCACATCTGGTACTGATAAGTGAAGAGCAGTTCGGATGGATTACGAGCACCGTAGATAATGTCGATCTGTTTATAGCGGCTGCGATTTTCTAGTATGGAAAAGAGCGGCGCGCGCAACGGGACAATACCGAGCCCCCCGGCAATAAGGAGCAGGTCGCTGTTTTCCATTTCTTCCACTGGGAAACTGGTGCCAAAAGGGCCAGTTATGCCGACCAAAGTACCTCGGGGTACTCTGCCGAGAAAGTTGGTCAGGTTGCCAACGGCCCGGATACATAACTCCAGATCACCGTGGCGAGTGGGGGATGAGGAAATGGAAAAGGGGCCTTCTCCGATACCCGGCAGTTCGAGCATCACAAATTGCCCAGGTTTGAAGGTAAACTGATGTCGCTGGTCTGAATTGATTATCCTGATCTGGTACAGCTTTTCCGTATCGGTCAGACCATAGACATTGGTAATTTCTGCCTTGTAGCTGTACTCAAAACTGGTCAGGTCTGATTTCCGTGTAGAAGACTGTTGAGCGGGCAGGACATCGACAAAATCAAGTTTGTTCATTTGGGGACCTCTTGTCGGCGTACACTGTCAATAACATCTGGGACCGTAATCCCGGAAAGACACGCCTGGCCGCAGCGGCCGCAGCCGACGCAGAGCGCTTCTTCATAGGCTTCCTGGAATCCGCGGTGTTTGTGGTAGTAACGGTATTTGAGGCGGGAGGAGCTGTCCGGTCTGAAGTTATGGCCTCCAGAGACCATGGCAAAATCTATGAGATTACAGGAGTAGAGCTGCCTCTGTTTTGTGGCGGTTGTCAAATCGAGATCAACATACTCCTTGACTCCGTAACAGTAACAGGTTGGACAGACACTGGCGCAGGTGCCGCAGGACATACATTTTTTGCCCCACTCCTTCCAGACCGGAGACTGAAACTCCAGGTCAAGGATCTTGGTCAGGTCGGAGTTGTCCACCTGACAGGTGAATTTACTGTTTCGCTCATCCATCAACTCGACAAACCTGCGATGATCCCCCTCTGTGGGCTGCGCAATCGGGAGCTTCATGAGAATATCATAGGCAGTGGCTGACTGGATCTCGACAAAGTATTTGTCGCCCATGTCGGTGAGAAACATATCAAAACCAGAAAGCACCGTATCTGTACCCATGGATTTACAAAAACACCAGGGTTGCGGGCTGCAGTTGACACCGACGATGAACATGTTTTTCCTCTTGCCGGTATAAAAAGGATCTGGATAAACAGGACCAGTTAAGACCTTGTCCAGTTTGTTCAGAGCATTGATGTCACAGGGGTGGAGGCCGAAAAATACATGGGGTTTGTAAATGCCAAGGTCGATGTGCTTTTCCCAGCCACTGTTATCCAGGTTGAAGGAACTGAGAATTTCTCGGGGAGGGAGGAGGAAACGTTTTAAAGAGTGGACGGTGGAGGTGAAATCGAGTCTGAGTTCTGCAAAACTGTGGATGTAATCAAAGGCGAATATCTCCTGATCGGCCTGGTCTTTACCTCTAGCCTGTGGGCCAACCAGATGATGGCCCGCCAAAACATCATAGAGGGTTTCCAGCTCATTTCTGGGAAAGACCTTAAATAGCATGGCTTACCTCACTGAATTTGGGCTGTAGACTATAAGTCGACAGGCTGGTTTGTTATCGGTGGTCTTCCTGCTCCTTCATGGGTTATGCAAGATAGCGCAGAGAAACAGGTCTCCATAGCGCATGGTTAATCTCAATGTTTGGTGATTCTTGTTTGCTGATACTGAGGGCAAAGAATAACTCTCTTCAATAGTAAAATTCTATCATAGGCTAAAACTGGAAGTCAAACAGAAGTACGGGGTCAGTCATATGAACCTCTCCCTCGTATGATTCCTTGTATCCATGCGTATGGGTTTACAGAACTGGAAGGTGTCTCTTAATTTTCGCTTAGTTTAATCTCAAAAACATGGCCAATGTTTCCGGAGAATGCCAAGGGCATATTCACACCTCCTTTATGGCGGACACCGTTGGCGCAATATCCAAGAAACTCACTGCAATCCTCTATTTTAGCATCAGCATGAAGACAATAACTTCTCAAGGCTCTCTCGAAGATCATCCAGCCGAAATGGCTTTCTCATAAAACAGTCAGGTCTGTCCCCCTGCTCTTTTGGCAAAGGGAAATCGTTTTCTGAATATCCACTGATTAACAAAATCGGCATCGCAGGATCGATCGTTCTCATTATTTTCATGGCTTCAATACCATCCATTACAGGCATGGATATGTCCATCACAGCAGCACAAAAATCAATATCCTGTTTGCACACCTTGTCTACCGCCTCTTTGCCATTTATAAATGTATGTACTGTAAATCCCAACTGTTCAAGTGTCATCTTGCCAATGCCAAGAATTATTTCATCATCATCAACGAGGAGAATATCACCTGATAACTCCACATTCTCATTTTGTACCCCTTGAGAAGAGGGCACTGTTTGCTGAGAAGATGAGATTGGAGGCAGGAGCACCCTGACTGTTGTTCCTTTGGTTAAAGTACTGGTAATCGTTACACCACCCCGGTGTTTTCGCATAACCCCTACAGCAAGGGCCAGGCCAAGGCCCCTGCCAACAAATTGGGTGGTATAAAAAGGCTCAAAAATTCGTGGGAGATTTTCCGGGCTAATCCCCTGGCCTGTATCTTTAATCTGGAAAAATGCATACACACCATCCTTAGTGTCCTTTGCCTGAAAAGCTATGGGGAAAGAATCCGTTGTATAATACTCCTCCCCAAAGCTGATTTCGATTGTCCCTGTACTGTTTTCCAGGGACTCTACAGCGTTGGTGAGTATGTTCTCCAGAACCTCCTGGATCTGCTGCTGATCTATAGAGCAGTAGAGTTCTTGCGCTGGTGGAATAACTTTTAATGAAACTGAAGGACAAGAGAGATCTTTGATGGTAGGACTGCATTCTCTGACTAGATCAAAAAGAGAAATTTCCCGGAGTTGTAGAGGTCGTTGACCAACGTAACTCAGCATCATGGAACCTACCTGAGACGCCCCTTTAGCTGCCTGTGCCGCATCAGAAGCCATCTTATATTCATCGGAGTCGTCAGATAAGGTCTCAATCATGAGTTCCAGGTTGCCCTGTACTGCCATCATGGCATTGTTAAAACGATGGGCGATTGCACCAGCCATTGTTTTCAGGCTTTCAAAATGTTTGAGCTGTTCCTGCTGCATCGCCGATTCCAATACAATCTGTTCCTGGCGCTTCTGCTCACTAATGTCCACCAGATACCCCTGGTAATGCGTAATATCCTCTTGATCGTTTCTAATGATGGTTGTGGTGTCAATGACCCATATTGTGTTCCCGCTGCAGGTAACAAGTCGATATGGCTCATGAATAAATGATAGAGAATTGTCGTTAGAATGGGTTGTTACTTCACTGCTGACCCGATCAAAATCATCTGGGTGAATAAGAGATGCGTAGAGGATAGAACCTTCTATAAATTCTTTTGCAGAGTAGCCCAGGAGACCAAAAACATTTCCAGAAACTTGTTCTACCGGCCAGTTTTCACTGTTTCGCCATGTGAAAGTGACAACCGGGCCATGCAGAAACATATTTCGCTCTCTTTGTAAAATAGTCTCCGCTTCATGTTTATCCGTAATCTCCCGGTTTGATATTCTCCTTCCAATCCATGTGCCATCTTGTTTGAAAACGGAATTGCATTCGTGCCATATCCAGCGAACTTGTCCACTTTTGGTAATTATGCGAAATTCCAGTTCTGCTTTTTCTGTTTCCGGACAGAGATGTTGGGACTGATGTTCAATCATCATCTGCCGGTCGTCTGGATGGGTAATCTTCAGCAATAGATCCGGATCGGCTGCAAATTCCTCTTTGGTATAGCCTGTGATACGTTCACATGATGGCGACATATATTCGTAACTGCCGTCAGGCAACATCCACTTTTCCCAATCATAGGAAAAGTCAACCATGGTTCGGAATTTTTCTTCACTGTCGAACATTTTCATTTCAGACTGTTTGATTTTTTCTCGATATAAAAAGGTCACATAAATGAACAATGGAAGCAAAGGCCAGGGGGGTCACAAAGGAACCTGGAATTTCGACTGGTGTAGTGGATAACGTTGTTTTCTATATGATTCTGGCACGAACATGTAAGGTAAGTATTTGCTGGCCAGCCATAAGAAAAAATATAAGAGCAAGGGGGACCACACCCTCCAGTCTTTCCAATGAAAGAACGCTGTAATGGCAATTATACATGATGCCGAAAGAATGGGAACAGAAAAAAAGACAGGCTGGGGGAGTATAAACCAGAGGTAGATTGT
>JAUVON010000011.1 GCA_030599175.1 Desulfobulbaceae bacterium
CAAGAGTTCTCTTATGTACTCTCTTGCCGGGGAACTTGTATCTGCCGGCAAAAAGGTGTTGACCACGACCACCACCAAGATCTTTATGCCCACCCGCAAGGAGTCGCCTGTCACATTTGTATCAAGGACTCCTGAAGAAATTGTTGAAAAGGCTGAAACCCTTCTCCGTGACTATTCCCATATTACAGTGGGGTCCGAGTACCTGCAGCCCCATGACAAACTCAACGGCTTGGAACCTTCCGTTGTAGAGCACGTCCTGCAATCGAATCTCTTTGATTTCATCATCATTGAGGCGGATGGAGCTGCAGGGAGATCCCTCAAAGCCTGTGCTTCCCATGAACCCGTTGTTCCGCTATTTTCGAATTATATCGTTGCCCTTGTGGGTCTTGACGTGATGGCAAAGCCCCTTATAGAGGAGTGGGTTTTCAGATCCTCTATTTTTTCACGCATCACCGGATTGGGACTCAAGCAGAATGTCACAGAGTCCTCCATCGCATTATCAATGCTCCATGATATGTCGTCCATTACCACCAGAGGGAAAGAGAGTCAGAAAATCGCCTTTCTCAACAAGGCAGATAATTCAAAGGCAGTGAAAGCCGGCAAGCGGATTGCAGCACTTCTTGACAAAAACGGCAACTCCATTTTCCACCGGATCATTATTGGTGAACTCAGGCCGAAACCATTAATTCATCAATGTAGAGTAGTTCAGCAGAGGAGAACCCGATGAATGCGAATCTTTATTCACAACTGTATCAGACCCTGAAAAATGGCAAAGGTGCGGTCCTGATCAGGATTATCCGACGTGAAGGATCGGCTCCCCGGGGGGTGGGAAGTGTTTGTCTGGTTGATGCTGATGGAGCCCTTTTCGGTACCATAGGCGGCGGCCTCCTGGAATACAATGCTATTGAAGAAGCAAAGATTCTTCTTGAAAAGCGGGTTACCTCCCTTACCATCGTTACGATGACAGCAAAAGAGATCGCAGAAGAGGGGATGATCTGCGGTGGCAGGGTTGAACTCTTTTTTGAACCGATTTTTCCTGAAGAAGATGTTGTTGAATTCTTCAGGAACATTGATGAACTCTTTCAAGGTGATGGCGGTGGTACTCTTGTCACAGTGGTGAGAGATAAAGCCGACGCCCTGGCCCCTGACAAACGGATGCTGGTAAAAAAAGACGGCAGTGTGATTGGTTCTGTTCCCCTTGTAAAGTTGCCCGAACACGTAATTCAGTCCCGCCTGGTCGAAGCAGAAGGAATCGATAGAACACTTTTCCTGGAGCCTGTTGTACGGGACCCTGAGCTTTTACTTTTCGGCGGAGGTCATATTTCTACCTTTGTTTCTCCTCTGGCTAAGACGATTGGGTTTCAGGTCAGTGTATTTGACGATCTCAGTGATTTTGCGAATAGAGAAAGGTTTCCTGAGGCCGATGAAATATATAATATGTCTTATTTTGATGCGTTTAAAACAATTACCATCACACCATCCAGTTATATCGTTATCGTAACCCGGGGACATGTGGGGGATAAGGACGTTCTCGAGATGGCACTGAATTCCACAGTTTTTCCCGCCTATATTGGTATGATCGGCAGTATCCGCAAGCGGGATACGATATATGAAGCCTTGAAGGAAAGTGGAACGAATCAGCAGGCACTTGACGGGGTTTATTCGCCCATTGGACTCGATATCGGTGGACGAACTCCAGCGGAAATTGCAGTCTCCATTATTGCCGAAATAATCCAGATAAGGGCTGTCCGGGACAAAAAATTTTCCGGAATAAAACCTCTCCAACCAATGATCGGATAATTTAAATGGTTCCTGCTGAATTAAAAATTGTAGGAATTATCCTCGCCGCTGGGCTATCAAAGCGCATGGGAGTGGTCAAATCTCTGCTCCCATGGGGAGAGTCTTTTCTGTTGGACAGGGTAATTGTGAATGCATATCAATCTGAGCTTGCAGGTTTGATCGTTGTGCTTGGACATGAGGCTGAAACTATCTCGAAAAAGGTCGATTTTAAAGACTCCAAAGTAATAATTAATCCGGATTACAGCACGGGGCAGAGCAGCTCCCTGCGAGTGGGGCTTGATGGAGTACCTGCTGATGTTGACGGTGCTCTCTTTCTCCTGGGTGATCAGCCCTTTGTTGGCTCAAAGATTATAAATAGTCTGATCCGGGCCTTTCAAAAACAATCTTCGAGCCTTATTATCCCAACCTGCCAAGGGAAGAGGGGGAATCCTGTACTGGCCCATCGCCGTGTTTTCAAGATGATTCAGGGGATTACCGGGGATACGGGACCTCGTGTACTTTTTAATAGCCTGAAGGAGCAGATTCAGGAAGTGGAAGTTTTTGATCCGGCTATCCATCTTGATGTGGATACGATTGAAGACTATCGGAGGCTCGCCGATGCCGGTTTTCCTGAAATCGCCCCCCCTCCAAAAAAATAGATCCAAACGGGACGTTGCCCGACTTCAGGCATCAAACCGAGATTCCAGATTATATTTAAAATATGAGGAGCAGATACCTTCATCTGAAATCATACAGGGACCGATTGGGTTTTGCGGCGTACAGACCATACCAAAAGCAGGACAGTCGGGAGGAAGTCCCCGTCCCGAGATAATATCGCTGCATTGACACGAGCTCTGTTCCTGACCTTCAGAAAAACGAATATTAAATCTCTTAACTGCATCATAGAGAGAGAGTTCATCCCGAATCACAAAACCACTCTGCTCGATATTTCCAAGTCCCCGCCAAAGAGTATTGACGGCAAAAAACACCTCGGAAACCATCTTTCTGGCCTCCATCTTCTCATCTGACGAATAGACAAAAGCAGAAGTATCATCAAAAATCGATTCACCGGTTCTTATCTGTCTGACCAGATAAATAAGACCCTCCAGGATATCTTCAGGCTCAAATCCGCCGATATAACATGAAATATTATGCTTTTTGGCAAGGACGGTATAAGCACGGGCATCGGAAATGGTATTGATATGATCCGAGCAAAGCAATCCTCGAATATTGAGCTCGGGATCATGCATAAGCAGATCAATTGTCGGGGGCAACAGCCTGATGGACGGAATTACACAGAAGTTCTCTATACCAAGGCGTGCGGCTTCAAGGATAGTCTCTGCAACACCCGGTGCTGTCGCCTCAAAACCTACTGCAGGGTAGACCACAGTTTTACCCGGTTGGCGACGAGCAATATCAAGAGCATCCATGGGAGATATTATCATCTCAACATTGGCACCCTTCTGCATAACCGACTCAAGAGATTCGGTACTGCCCGACACCCTGATCAAGTCATCACAGGCGGCAATAATCACATCGCGCTGAACAGCAACCTTTACAAAGGCATCTATATGCCCGGCAGGCATGACGCACACGCTGCATCCAGGCCCGGCAACAAGATCTAAATAACCAGGCAACTCCTCTCTGATGCCATGCCGCAGAATAGCCCTGTTCTGTGTGCCGCAGACAACCATCAACCGTATGGGGCGATCTACGAGGTCATGTAGTTCTTTCAGCAGCGCAGTTTTACGATCCACATCTATCACCATTTTTTCAAGATCCATCCGGTTTGGCTACCAACCTATTCCGTCGCCTCAGCATCATTTTTCATAGCCTTGTAGCTTTCAGACTCGGTGACTTTCTCTTTCTCTATTTTCTCTATTTCAGCATGAGTCAGATGAAATTGCCCACAGGCCGGACAAATACCGTTAAACTCATCCCCGACGGCTCGGGCTTTGAGTTCATCAACAGTCATATGATCCAGCTTACCACATGCACCACAGGGATTTTCAGCACGCACCTGCAATCTTCTTTTCCTGGTCATAAAACAATATACACCATCTTACTTATGAATGAAATGGAACATCAATTACCTGGTAATCTTGTCAATTTCTTCTCCCTGACAATCAACAATACTGACTGAAACCGGGATACCGCCATCCAGGCGGTGGGTTGCGCAGGACATTCAGGGATCATAAGCCCTGACAGCCATTTCCACCTGATTCAGTATACCTTCGCTATAGACACCATCCTTTATAAGAGTCGATGCAGCCCGCTTTACACTCATATTCATCGGGGCAATATTGTGGGTAGTTCCAACAATAAGATTCGCACCGGAAATACATCCATTCTCGTCAGTTGTATAATCATGAATGAGTGTACCCCTTGGCGCCTCAACCACTCCCACTCCTCTTCCTGCTTTCGGCTCAACCTTCGCTCTCACATTCGGATCGGTAATACCTTCCCATTCAAGAAGTTCAATCGTACGCTCACAACTATAGACAAGCTCAATCAGTCTGGCATAGTGATAGAGCAGGGTCTGCTGAGCAGGACGCCCAAACGAGCTGCGAAAAGCTTCCAGTGCAGCCTGGGCTCTGGGGGTAGAAATTTTTTCACATACGTTGATCCGGGCAAGAGTGTTGACACGGTATATACCTTTTGGCGCTGTCAAAGCCATATCAAAACCTTCCTTCCATGACTTGGCGTAGACCATTTTCGAGTAGCCCCACGGCTCGACATGTTCACCGATGTAGTCGATATAGTCATCTCCCTCGAAATCGACAAAACTACCGTCACTCTTCATCAGTCTCAGCTGACCGTCATAAAGGCGAAGGGAACCATCTTCACGATCGATCATCCCTAAAAAACCGGTTTTGATCGCCCCGAGATCACCAATAATATCCATATATTTTGCAAAAACATTGTTGATCGCAAAATCGAGGGCATAACAACCAAAATCCAGTAAAGTTCGTGTCCCCTGAAGCAGTTCTTTCCTCTCCTCTTCTACCATAGGCTTGGCAAAGCCACCGACCACCCCGGCAACCGGGTGAATTGCTTTGCCGGCAAACTTGTCAAGCATCATCTGGCCGAGCTGCCGCATCTTAACAACCTGTTTAGCAAGCTCAGGAGCCGCTTTTACCAGACCCATGATATTTCGCACGGAGTAATCAGCATCAGGGCCGAGCACAAAATCGGGAGCGGCAAGAAAGAAAAAGTGCAGGATCTTGTCATTGATATGAGCCATCACCTGGCACATTTCGCGGAGTTTATGACCAGTAGGTGTCGGGGTCGCCCCGAAGGCACTATCAACAGCCTTATTTGAAGCAAGATGATGCATCCATGGACAGATACCGCAGATACGGTTGACAATACGGGGAACCTCTTCCGCCGGCCTCCCCTCGATAAATTTCTCAAAGCCCCGTAGAGACTGGATATGTAGAAACGTGTTTTCCACATTTCCATTATCATCCAGATGGATGGCTATTTTCGCATGCCCTTCAATACGGGAAACCGGTGCAATATTGAGAACCTTTGCCACTTAGCTTTTCTCCCTTGCAACATGCTTTTTTACCGGCCGAAGTCTTCCGTGTGCTCCCGTAAATCGTAAGATCGAACGACGATCAACAACCGATTTATAGTCGATACCATTGCTTGCCAGACCATTCATCATATCCAGTAATTGATTACCACCTTTGCGTACAGGGCCAAAACATCCCCGACAGGGAACCCTGGCACTGATACAACCAGGCACGCCTCGTTTTGCACACCCCGCGGCAGTCACCGGCCCCATGCACATATAACCCTGTTCAAGCAGACAACGCATTTCATCGATAGGTGCTCCCGGCTCAAACTCAACATTTTCAATAAAACGCTTCACCTTATCCACTGTCCCCTTGCCTTCTCTTTTTGTGAGACATGTATCACATACACTTTTGGAGGGCAGAATCGGATCCCTTCCCTCCACGAGGGAAACTATCACCTCGGCGATAAACTCAGGATTTGGAGGACAGCCCGGCAACTGCATATCAATCCTTACTTTTTCATCACAGGCATAGACACGATCAAGCGGTGGTGGAACCTCCACATCTGGAATTTCTGCACCCGGATCAGTGGAGACTGTAGTGAAGATACCCTGCCAGCTCTCCTGCTGATCCTGACCGTTCATCAGAGCAGGAATACCGCCATGAGTTGCACAGGTACCAAGGGCAATCAACACCTTGCATTTCGTACGCATCTCCTGCAGCACCTCAAGATGTTCACGGTTATTCACACAACCTGTCACAATGCCGATTACCGCGTCAGGAATTTCAAGCGCCACCCCTTCCCCGCACTGGCCAAAATATTTATGATCCATCAGAAGAGGAGCATGGACAATATCCAGGGTCTCGGTAATCAACGGCAGAAGATCCTCGCCGATATTCAGGATTGCTATTTCGCATCCTGAGCAAGATCCCAACCATTCCAGAGCAGCAGTTACTGCCATATCTTCTCCTTGTTATACCACCTAACCCTGTACATCGTTTACAGGGCCCAGCTTTTTGATACGTACCGTCATCTCTGTAACCGCTTTAACGAATTTATCAGGTTCCTGGGAAGAGACCCACGTCAGATTGAATCGCTCAGGTTCATAACCAAAATCTTCCAGCAGTTCAACCACCATATCGGATCGGTCCAGCGCCCTGTAATTACCATCCCGATAACGGCACTCGTCCAGATGGCAGCCAAGCACCATCACCCCATCAGCCCCCTGTGATAAGGCGTCCATTACAAACTCAGGATGCATCATACCAGAACACATGAGCCGTACTATACGCACATTATGAGGGTACTGCATCCTGGCGGCTCCCGCAAGATCAGCAGCAGCATAGGCGCACCAGTGGCAACAGAATGCAATAATTTTAGGCTCAAAGCCCATAAAATATACTCCTTACCCTGAAGATTATGCCGCCAGTGCCGCCCTGATCTGGGTACTGATCTGCTCCATTGTAAAACCTGTAATGTACACGCCTCTCTTTGGACAACTCCCCTGACATATTCCACACCCTTTGCATTGGGCCTGGTTCACCCGGATAAGTTTACCTGCATCAGGATCGTCTGCAATCCTGTCCACAAGGGTAATGGCATTGTAAGGACAAACATCAACACAGAGAGCACATCCGTCACAATTCTGTTCATCCACAATTGCCGTGATGCCATCCAGAAAAACTTCTCTTTTAGACAGCAAGGTTACGGCTCTGGCTGATGCAGCCAGGGCCTGAGAAACAGATTCCTCAATTGATTTAGGAAAATGGGCCAGGCCTGCAACAAACATCCCATCCACTGAAAAATCCACCGGCCTGAGCTTTGCATGTGCCTCCTGGAAAAAACCGTCACCTCCCAGAGGAACCTTATATAACTTACTCAGAGTCGACGCATCACTCATGGGCCGAATAGCAATGGCGAGAATAACCATGTCAGCCTCCAGTTTCAACGGTCGATGGAGGATATGATCCCAAACCTCAACATTTATCACCAGTCCGTTTTCTGTAACATTCGGTTTTCCATGGAGTTCATAGTTAATGAAAATTACACCAAGCTTTCTTGCCTGCTTATACAGAGCTTCCCGCTGACCATAAGTGCGCATGTCACGGTAGAGAATATAGACATTGCGGTTCGGGTTCTCCTTCTTCAGACCAATAGCCGACTGAACTGAATGGGTACAGCAGACCTTTGAACAGTACATGTTGTTTTCTTCACGAGAACCGACGCACTGAATAAATACAAAGTTTTTTGCTCTTCTTACATGAACTTCATTTAATTCATAAAGCTTATCGAACTGAACCGAAGTGACAACCCTGGTAATCGACTCATAGTTGTACTCCTGTGGAATATATTGCTCTGCACCGGTGGCAATAATCCCTGCACCATGTTCAATAGTTCTTTTAAAACCGTCCCTGCCCGTAAGAGTGGATTTAAAATTACCAACAAAACCTTCAGCTGCCGTTACTTCAAACTCCCTGTGAACAACAATCTTTTCATGCCAGACAACCTTATCGACAAGTTTGGCAACCTCGGTAGGCACGTGTTGTCCTGACCAGGTATGCTTCAAATTGAGAGCATTACCTCCGAGAATATCTGTTTTCTCTACAAGATGAACCTCAAAGCCCTGCTCAGCCATGTTAAGCGCCGCAATCATACCGGCAGTTCCACCACCAATAACCAGTCCCTTCTGTGTGATCGGTACAGAAATAGATTTTAGTGAGTCACTGCAGGTAACCCTGGCCACCGCCATACGTACCAGATCCTTCGCTTTTGACGTGGCCGCCTCAGGATCAGCAGTGTGAACCCAGGAATTCTGGTTTCTGATATTGGCCATTTCAACAAGATATTCATTCAACCCTGCCGTCTTCAATGTTTTGCGGAAAAGCGGTTCATGGGTTCTTGGACTACAGGCTGCAACCACTATTCGATTCAAACTCTGCTCCTGAATCCTCTCCACGATCATATCCTGACTATCCTGAGAGCAGGAGAAAAGATTTTGCTCTACATAAACGACATCCGGCAGTGTTGCAGTATATTCCCCCAAAGCTTCAACATCCACAACACCGGCAATATTGGAACCGCAATGGCAGAGAAAAACACCGATCCTCGGTCCATCGGCGGACACATCTTTTTCATCAGGAAAACTCGCATCTGCGGAGAGCTCAAACCGGGCCGGTGCGAGCAGATCTGAAACTGCTGCGGCCGCTGCTGAACCACTGGTAACTGATTGTGAAATATTCTTAGGACCGGCAAAACTACCACAGGCAAAAATTCCTTCCCGCGAAGTCTGCACCGGTGCAAAATCGGAGGTAGCCGCAAAATTATCCCCGGTCAGTTTAATATCCGCATTATAAGCAAGTTTCAGAGCATGTTTCGGGGTCTGCAGACCAACGGAAAGGACGACCATATCATAGACTTCTTCAACCTGAAGTCCTTCTTCGTTGATATAACTTAAACGCAGATCATCACGACTCCCATCCTTTTCAACCCCGTTAACCCGACACCGGACAAACCGTACCCCTGAAGTTTCCCTGGCACGCTCCATATACTGGTCAAACTCTTTACCATGGGTCCGCATGTCCATATAAAAGATAGATGTCTGCAGCCCGGGTGAATGCTCCTTAGCAATAACTGCTTCCTTGATAGCAGACATACAGCAGACAGAGGAACAGTATCCGTTACCACAGAGGTTCTCATCCCTGGAACCGACACACTGGAGAAAAGCAACTTTTTTGACGGCTTTGGAGTCTGAAGGTCGTACCAGATATCCCTTTGTTGGACCGGAGGCGGAAAGATACCTTTCGAACTGAAGAGAGGTTATGACATTTGGAAAAATACCATACCCCCATACTCCGGAATCGGTAGGGTCAAATACTTCAAATCCGGGGGCCAGCACTACGGCTCCCACATCTATCCGGTGTATTTTTTCGATATCACCAAAGTTTATTGCCCCGGCATCGCATACCTCTTCACAAGCCCCACAGGTTCCGATGTTTTGCAACCGGATGCATGCCTCCGGGTCAATCTGGTACTTCAGAGGTACCGCCTGAAGATACTTGACATAGATAGCCCTACGCTTACCTGTCTCAGCATCATATTCACTATCGACTTGTTTCGGGCATTTTTCAGTACAGTCTCCACAGCCAATACATTTTCCCATGTCCACATAGCGTGGCGCTTCTTTTACCGTTACAGTAAAATTTCCGGCACGACCGGCAATGTCAGTCACTTCACAGAGAGTCATCAAGCTGATATTTAAGTGCCGACCGCACTCAACCAGTTTTGGTGCAATAATTCACATCGAACAATCATTGGTGGGAAATATCTTATCCAACTGAGACATCGCCCCGCCAATAGCACCGGACTTCTCTACCAGGTAGACGAAGAATCCGGAGTCAGCAAGATCCAGAGCTGCCTGAATTCCTGTAACTCCACCTCCAACAATCATTACCGAGCCAATTTTTTTTGTGATCAGCATGACATGTGTCTCCTCTCAATTCAAAACTCAATATCCACTGCGCTAGAAGGCTGTTAGTCTTTTAGGCTGAAGGCTTTCAGGAAGAACAAACTACACATCCCCTAACAGTCTAAGAACCTTGCAAACTATCACTTTCCACCCAGGATCAATGAATCAGCAACGAGTTCCAAAATATATTTTACCTCTATACCAAGATCAAATTCATGAACTAAGGATTTCATTATCTGATCACGACAAGTTTGACATGGAGTAACTATCAATTCAGCACCTGATTCAGCTATCTGTCGCGCCTTGATACGCCCATGGTACACCCTCTCGTTGGAGTACGGCATAGCCCATGCACCAGCACCTGCACCACAGCAATATGCGCCGTTTCTATTGGGGTTAAGTTCTCTGACATCATCGCAACAGGCTCTGATGACTGCCCGACCTTCCTCAAAATAGGCCTGTCCAAATTCTTTTAAGGATTTTCGCCCGTAATTACAGGGATCATGGTAGCCAGTCGCAACAGCATGAATTGATTTATCGAGCTGAATCTTTCCTTCATCCAGATATTCGAGGAGAAGATCAAACAGTGTTACGATTTTAAACTCCCGAAGTGCTTCCGGGTACCATCTGTTCAACCCGGCCCGGGTTGCAAAGTAGGCATGGCCTCACTCGGGGAGGAGGAGAACCCGACAGTTCAGCCTTTTCATATTGTCAACAATTCTGCCGACAACTGTTTGCATTGCCTCATCATCTCCGGACAACAAACCCCAGTTAACACCCTCCCAATACTCTGAAGAGAGGGTCCATGATTCTCCCGCAGCCCAAAATATTTTCCACCACCATTTCAGGCTGTCAGGTTCACCAAAAACTGCTTTCGAATTCACCGTGATAAGAACTCGTGCACCATGCACATCAACAGGCGTTTTAAATCCGGGGCACTCATCAGCCGCCAGTTCCTCCCCCAGGTCCTCACAGAGAACAACAAAGTCTTCCTTTGGAATACCCAGATTATTACCACGCTCAAGGCACATGGTAACGCTTTTATGAATCGGCTCAGGAACACGAGCACGATCACGAACTCCACGGATTTTTCTCATCAGGGATGTTATCTGAATATTTGCCGGACACGATTCTTCGCATTTAGCGCATAAAGTACATTTCCATGGCCAGCTTGATTCAATCAGCTCTTTATCCATACCGAGAACAGTCATGCGCACGATCTTTCTCGGATCCAGTCCATCCACACCGGAAATAGGACATGCACTTGCACAGGTTCCACAGGTAAGACATTCATCAGCCCAGGAGGGATCCTCAGGCAAAATACTCTTCCCACCGCTGATACTCAGCGGTTCAACATCGATTTCTGCCAATGTTTCCCGAGTTCTATGGCTGACATTATCAACAGAGTGCAAATGCGGCTCACGGCCAAATTTTTTACAGAGACGTTCATACTCATGGAACTCCATCAAATATTTGCGACCGGGACCCTCTTTTGCCGGGAGTGTGCCTGCATTAATCCAGTTTCTTATGGTGTTCCTATGCACCCCGAACTCTTCTGCCATCTCGCTGACTTTAAACTCGTACATCATAGAAGGCCACCCTGCCCGAGAACTCTATCGTTTAAAATTTCTGAGATTTTTTCACACGCCCTGGTTACGGCAAGAGACATGGCGGGAGAAAGTCCCGGCCTAATCTCATCCGGAATACACTCGACCTGGGCTGCAAGAATCAGAATTGTGATCCCACTATGCTTCTCCAACTCCTGCAGTAAATTTACCGTGGGAAACTGATGGAGGGAAAAATCGTGAATCTTTTTGGCTGGAATGGTATCCGGAAGAATCTGAAACAGTTCTCCAGGCTTTCGATCCGGAAAATCAACCGCATCTAAAATGATAATTCTATCTGGCCTGCCTTCTTCCATAAGAAGATAATCAAAGAGATACTCGCGGACACATGTCCCGGCATCAACTGCCTGAATATCATCTGAGAGATCATAATGAGCATTTAACTCATCTACAACAGCAGGTCCATAACCATCGTCGCCCATGATCACGTTCCCGCAGCCGAAAATCATTGTTGAATATTTTTTTGGTCGCATTGTGCAAACAGTGCTTAAATTTGAGTTCAGATAAAAATACCAGCAGATACGATCAAGTTCAAGGCAATTTTCCGATGGAAGAATTCGTACCCGCCCTTCCTTCCGGAAAAAATCAGCTTTATCGACACATCAAAAAAAGGTATGTTATCTTGCGAGGTCGTAACAGACATCTCAATATAATGCAGGAAAAATTACTTTTACTTCAGGAGAGTGACTATGCCATACGTTAATATTCGAGTTGCAGGCAGTCTTACTAGAGAGCAAAAAGAGAAAATCAGCCGGGGAGTGACCGATGTGATCGCCACAGAAGCCGGCAAGCCTCCGGAATCTGTACTTATCTTTATAGATGAGGTAGCCCATAAAAACATTGCCAAAAATGGTGAGTTACTGGTACCTCCAAAATAAATACCTTCTCAATATCTGATTACCTCGGCGACTCAGCAAGGAGGTGGTTCGGGAGTCTCCCGTCAAACAATCCACAGCGAAGCATGAGCGAGGACGTTTGGCGGGAGACTCCCGAACCGCCGAATCTCACATCAATTCACCTGCCTGGGGACCGGTTTTTCTATAATGCCCCTTGAATGAATTCCGACAGTAAGTGTCATTTCAATGCAATCAGCTTAAGATACTCCGATTCACTGACCACCTTCACGCCAAGATCCTCAGCCTTTTTCAGCTTTACCGCCCCAACCTTCATACCTGTAACAAGCATGTCTGTCTTACCGGTGATGGAGTTGCCTATCTTTGCCCCCAGCATCTTTGCCTGTTTTTTCATATCATCCCGCCCCCCCTGCTGCATTGTTCCGCTAAAAACAATACGTTTGCCCTGCAACGGGAGTTTCTTCATTTCTTCCTGAGGAACTGCGACAGGAGTCCGGGATAGATTAAAGCGAAGACCATAAAGCTTTTCAAAAAGTGAAGAAATTGCCCGCATACCATCCACCACTGCATCAGCGGTCTTCTCTTTAAAGCCCTTTATGGCCATCACTTCCTCTTTTGTCAGCTCAAAAACTTCTTCCAGGAGATGAATTGAAAGAAGTTTCTCGCAGTTACCCAACCCCATTCTGTACACACCAAAAGCGGCAAGAAAACGCCAGTCTTCAATCTGTTCGATCCTGCTCCTGCGCAGTTCTATCACCATGTTTTCCGCCTGTTTGGGACCAAAACCCATATCCACATAATCTTTTTCCATAAGAGCATATATCTGCGGAATAGTACTGATACCATGGCGATAGATTCTATTAATGGTGGCGGGTCCAAAGCCGTCAATATTTCCCAGAGTCTTAAAAAAATGACCGATGGAATGGGTAATCTGCGCAGGGCAATTCATATTGTTAATACAGCGGAGGAAATCATTATCCCAGATCAGATCAGAACCGCAGCTCGGGCACCTTGTGGGGATTTGAGGCTGAACCGGCACAAGAACCTCCTCAATCTTTGGTATGACCTCCCCGCTACGAGACAACCTGATAATGGCTCCGGCACCTACCCCCTTCTCTCGCACCATGTTATAGTGATGCACAGAAACCCGCTTAATCAGCGCACCGCTCAGCTTTGTCGGTTCAATCTCAGCAACCGGGTTCACTCTGCCCGAGCGGGAGGTCTGGGGGACCACCCCCTGCACCTCGACTTCAGCCGTTTCAGTATTCTTTTTATAGGCAATCTGCCACCGATGATGATGCCGGGTAGCTCCCATGGAACTTTTTATCTTATTATCTACAATCTCCAGAACAACTCCGTCGATATCATAATCAACCCGATCCCAGAGCCCATCTATAATTTTATCAAATCCGTCTGCAAGATCTCGCCAGACGCCATTCCAGCTCGGCAACAGAGAGAAAGGGAAAAATACAGCTTCACCCTGCCTGATCGCCTCTGCCGCAGGTAGCTCAAGCTCCTTTTCTTTAATAAGACTTGCCTGGAAATTCCTGGAATTATCAAAATAATCGGCAAGTTTTTCTCGGAAATAGCTGCGACTCACAACTATTTCCCCGGCCCCCATACCGCGATCACCATTTCCTGCCACCTGCAGGCCGCGCTCAAAAACCCGGGTTATATCAGTTCCCCTCCTGCCGTCTCCCCGAGTATACAATCTCTTTCCATCATCATATGCGGCAAAGCCGTCAAGCTTGGGAGTCGCCTTAAAAATTTGCGCATCAAAGGCTAATCCGTTTTCAACTGCAGCTTTCTCTATCCGGTTGGCCCAACGTTGCACAGCAACAAAATCATATGCTTTCTCAGTTGAAAACATGCGAACAGGCAATTGTACAGTCTTTCTAGGCTGTACCGGCTCAGGCTCTACCTCCCGCAGAAAAGGATGGGCCGGATTCCTCCTTCTCAACTCCGTCAAAAAAACAAAGTCATACCTGGCATCCGTAACCAGTTGAGCACCTCCACGATAAAAAAGGTTAGCCAGGATCAGAAATTCAACCAACCCATCATCCCCTACAGTTTGAATATCAATTTTCTCCTCAGCAATTGTAATTACCTGTTTCTCTGTCAGATATTTCAGGCTATAGTCCGCCTCCACGAGGATAGATTTTTGTTCCCAGCTGAATTGATTCATTTTCCCCTTCGTTTTTCTTGGAATCTCATGTAAGTATGTCATCTTTACCCGGAGCTTATCCGACAACAGAATTTTAATATGTTTTCTCCGCAACCACAACAAGGAACAAGGCAATGAGAGTTATTGATTTTCGCAGCGATACAGTCACCAGGCCCAGCCGGGAAATGCGGGAAGTTATGGCCAGGGCGGAGGTGGGTGATGATGTTTACGGCGACGACCCCACAGTAAACAGGCTCGAGAGAATGGGAGCTGAATTACTTGGCTTTGAGAAAGGGATCTTTGCCACCAGCGGCACCCAGGCCAACCTCATAGGTATTATGTCCCACTGCAGGCGGGGAGATGAATATATCGTTGGTCAGCAGGCACATACTTATAAATATGAAGGCGGCGGAGCCGCTGTTCTTGGCAGTATCCAGCCCCAGCCCATAGAATTTGAGGAGGATTCAACCCTTGATCTGCAAAAAGTTGCGGAAAAGATCAAACCGGACGATATCCATTTTGCCAGAACCAGGCTTCTCTGTCTGGAAAACAGTCAGAACGGCAAGCCCCTTCCCCTGGACTATCTGCAAAGAGCAGGAGATTTTGCAAGAGAAAAAAATCTCAAACTCCATCTTGACGGTGCTCGTCTCTTTAACTCCGTGGTAAAACAAAATGTAGAGATTAGAGAGATCAGCCGACACTTCGACTCTGCATCCATCTGCCTGTCCAAAGGGCTGGGAGCCCCTATAGGATCCCTGCTGCTCGGCCCGGCTGAACTTATTGCCGAAGCGAGGAAATGGCGTAAGATGGTTGGAGGCGGTATGCGTCAGGCGGGCATTGTTGCCGCAGCCGGGATCTATGCTCTACAAAACAATATTGATCGCCTGGCAGAAGATCATGAAAATGCCCATATGCTCGCCAGGGAATTAAGCAAAATAGAAGAAGTCAAAGTAGAACAAAACAAGGCCCAGACCAACATGGTCTTTTTTTCTGTGGCAGAGGACAGAGCTAAACAGCTCGCCACTTTTTTACAGGAAAAGAACATTCTCATCTCGGCTGGAAAAACGACCAGGATGGTTACCCACCTGAATATAACCAGTGATGATATTCTTCTTGTTTTAAATGAGATCCATCACTTTTTTGAGAATTGAAAGAAATAAGGCAGACATGAAGTACGATACCATCACTCCTTATTCTTCATTGTCTCCAACTCGTCCCAGCGAGTATACAGTTTCTCCACATCACTCCTGGTTGTTTCAAGCTCCTGCCAGCACTCACCAAGTTTTACCGAATCGGATACGATTTCCGTCCGCTCCATCTTCTGTTGCAGCTCTTCAATCCGACTTTCAAGCCCACTAATCTTCTCCTCCATCTGATCATATTCCCGCTGATCCATATAGGACAGATGGCCTTTCTTTCCGGGTTTTACCATACCCTTCTTCCTGCCAGTCGCCACACTCAACTTTTTCGAACTATCCTTCACCTTCTCCTGTGCACGCAGATTCTGCAGCCACTGCTTATACTCCGCATAATAAGCCACCCCGTCCGACCCTCCAAAACCGAGTATCCGGTGACACACCCGGTCAAGCAGAAAACGATCATGGGTCACAAGAACAAGCGCTCCAGGGAAATCGAGCAAACTCGCTTCAAGCACATCGAGAGAAGCTATATCAAGATCATTGGTGGGCTCATCCAGCAATAGAATATCTGCAGGTTGACGCATCAACCCTGCAATCAGTATACGCGCCTGTTCCCCGCCTGAAAGCTGTCCAACCGGAGTTTCAAGCTGATCTACCTGGAAAAGAAATTTCTTAGCCCAGGAGACGACATGCAGCGACCGGCCACGATACATAACAGAGTCACCCTCGGGAGCCAGAGCCCTCCGTAGTGTAATGGCTGGATCTATAGCCTCCCTGTTCTGATCAAAACTAACAATTTGGACATTATCAGCTACCTTAATTTGACCGGAATCCAACCCTGCATCGCCATTCCCACCACCACCGGCCAAAACCTGCATCAGGGTCGATTTGCCGCAGCCATTTCTGCCAAGCAGGCCGAGCCTGCTGCCGGGAGACAGGGTTATGTCAAGATCTGCAAACAGGAGCTGTTCTCCATACGATTTTGTTATTCCCCTGGCGACAAGCAAGTTTTTGGTTTTACGCCCGGTCGCATCAAAATCCAGCTGTACTTTGGATGAAGCTCTGTTTCGAGCCTTAACTTCAGCAAGATCATCCTGCATTTTATAAGCCCCGTCGATCCGATATTTCGCCTTGGTGGCTCTTGCCTTAGGGCCACGCTGTAACCACTCTGTTTCCCTTCTGACCTTGTTGGACAAACGTTCTTCTTCCTGCAACTGTCCTTTAAAAAAAAGATGGCGCTCCTTTACAAATTTGGAATAACTACCCTGCACCTGGAAGGAACCTTCCGGATACATTGCGGACAACTCAACAATTCTGTTTGTGCAGCTCTCCAAAAAATACCTGTCATGACTGACAAGAAGAAATGTGTCCGGCACACCTCCTCCCCCCCCTGACAACATCTTCTCCAACCAGAGAATACCCTCAATATCGAGATGATTAGTAGGCTCATCCATAACCAGAACATCCGGAGAAAGCAGTAATGATCGGCATATCGACAAACGTTTCCGCCACCCTCCAGACAACAATTTGACAGGGATCTCACTATCTGCAAACTCGGCCCGACTGAGCAGGGTAAAAACTAAATTGTTTTTTTCACTTTCTTCAAGGTCCTGTCCCTGAAGAGAGTGGAGCAGGTTGTCTGCTGCTCCTGCCTCTTCATCAAACATATCCGTCTGGGCCAGGTAACTCGAACGTACATGCTTTCGAAAAATAATTTTCCCATCATCAGGTTCTTCAAGGCCGCAGATAATCTTCAGCAGAGTAGATTTCCCTGAACCATTCGGACCTATGACCCCAATTTTATCGCTCCTGGCAACAACCAGGTTAATAGAGGAAAACAGGGTCTGGGCACCAAAAGATTTGGAAAGAGATTGGCAGTTGATGAGATTAGACATGACGAACAGATTGGTTGGCTACCCTGGGGCAGTTTCATAGTTAAAACAACACTGACAACTGATATCAGGCGCGCGTTAAAGATGGTTTTGGATATCTGTAAGGCCCATGTCACTGTTTAAAAAATTCAGCAGATACGGGCAGTTCAGATAAGTTATATCCTCAAAGAAACTACTTTTATTGTTGATTATTTTATATTCTGATAGTATAAGTTGTGTTAATTTTTTCTTGACTATTGGCAACTTTTTACGAGATCATACTACTTTCTGTTTACAATATTCACAACATTTTTGGATTTTATGATGAGCGAACAGTTACACATTATCATTACCAGAGACACGGGGAAAATAATCCGGTTTCCCAGCACTTGGAAAAAACTCCGCTTACTTTTTGCAGGAGCAGTTCTCATACTCCTCCTTCTTGCTGTCACCAGTGTTTTCTCCATCTCCTTTTTCTCAAAAAACCGCACCTTCTCCTCCAGGTTGTCTGAGTTGCAGCAACAGCTCAAAGTCAATGAGGAGTCTATGGCCAATCATAAAATAATCAGCGAGACAGAGCGACTCAAACTCACCTCACAGCTCACCGCCTTTAAAGAAGAGAAGGCAATGATGTCCACGACGGTAAGTGAACTCAACGAACGAAACGAGTTGATTGAAAAAGTCATGGATTCCATCGGTATCAGTCACGCTCGGGGGAAACAGACGGGAACAAAAAACAGCGGCGGTCCTTTCATTGAACAACAGGAGACAAAACTGGACGACCTGCTCTACAGAACCGATAGATATTTGAAAATATTACAACATCTCCCGTTAGGCAGACCTGTCCAAGGAGCAATCAGTTCCCGTTTTGGCAAACGTAAGGATCCTATCAACAACAAAAATGCTTTTCATTCCGGCATTGACTTCCATGGGAAAAGCGGAGATAAAATCCTTGCAACCGCCGATGGTACTGTTAAAAGAATTTTTCGTAATGGCGGCTACGGGAAGTATATTCTCATTGACCATGGCAATGGCTACACAACCGGTTTTGCCCACCTGAAAACGTACCTGGTCAAAAAGGGAGAACGAATAAAAAGAGGACAGGTCATCGGACTTGTAGGAAACACCGGCCGATCAACCGGGTCTCATTTGCATTACGAAGTCGCTCTCGACAAAAAGCCGATCAATCCATATAAATTTATGGAAATTGCCAGCTTAATAAAATCCAATTCTGGTTCTCCGGAGAAAAAATAGCATGAGTATGTTTGGAAAATCAGATAATGTTGAGCAGGAAATGCAGAAAGTTGAAAATGAGGCCATCTCCTCAATTATCGACAAGAGTATGACTGTCACAGGGGAGATCTCTTTTAAGGGAAAGACCCGGATTGATGGCGAAATCAACGGTAATATTGAGGGTGAGCACCTGATTCTCAGTGAAACGGGCAAGGTTACCGGAGACATTTCAGTCACCTCATTCAACTGCTACGGCACTCTTGAGGGAAACGTTAAAGCTGGCCTGCTCACTGCCAGAAAAGACTGTCACATCCACGGAAAACTGGTGGCGGAAAACTTAACTGTCGAACCCGGCGCGGCTATTGAAGGTGAAATAAAAACAACCTCCAAGGGAACAAAAACAACGCCGGGAAAAAGCGTACCGGCAACGCCAAGCACAGATTCATCCACAAAGTAGACCTTTTGAAAAACATTCCCGCAGTCATATGTGATAACGACACCCTTTTCCGCTATTACAACCAACTCTCCGAATCTACTGTCATCTGTACCAGAATACGCTTAAAGCCAGGTGAAGAACATCTGCTTACAGATCTTGCCGAACGAGGAGTAACACTCATCCCCTCAGCCACGGCGCAGCTTGCCAGCCGGTCCAAGGTGTTTCAGACCAGGCTCTTCAGCGACTATATGCTGCCAGGCACTTGTGCCATTTACGACCGCCATACCCTTCTTGACACCATTTCTCTCTACCGGGAACAGCAAATTAAGCAGGTCGTCCTTAAACGAGAACGAAAGAATAGCGGACTGGGAATTCATCTGTTTTCTGATATCGAAGATATATATAATCAGGTGACTGGAAGAGCATTCGACTTCCCCTTTGTCGTGCAACCATTCAAACCGGACTGCAGAGATGTCAGGGTAATTATTCTCGACGATTTCCTGGAAGCATATGAACGAAGAAACGCCCACAATTTCAGAAACAATCTTCATTGCGGTGGAACTTCCACACCTTTTACTCTCAGTGAAAAACAGATATCATTTTGCAGGAAGGTAATGGAGCGGGGCAGGTTTTCGTATGCCCATCTCGACCTGCTGCTCACCCGGAAAGGTGAATACTGGCTGACCGAAATCAATTTACGAGGAGGATTGAAGGGAGCAAAAATATCAGGTGAAGTCTATCGACAGAAAATTGAGACCATCCATCAACAACTCCTGACCAGGCAAAACCCTTAGGAGCCTGTCCGAGATAAAACAAAAAAAGGAGACATCCCAACAAGAGATGTCTCCTTCTTAAATTCCAATCAATACGATTGTAACTACTTATACACAACCTGTCGGCTTTGGCAGGCCGGCCATTTTACAGGCTCCCTTTCCAGGTCCGGAGGGGAACAACTCATAAATTCTCTTCAATGGAAAACCAGTCGTTTTGG
>JAUVON010000256.1 GCA_030599175.1 Desulfobulbaceae bacterium
AAAGTTACCCATGAATTCGTTTTCGATGCTTTGCAATTTTCTAACCGGACACTACTGAGTACCATTATAAATATTTTCAGAAACAGCCGATGAAAAACAATACTGCAGAGCCACCGGGAACCATGATTGAAATGATCAAGGTTTCAAAACTCTATCCACCTGATGTTGTGGCCTTAAAAGATGTTTCTATCTCTGTAGCCGTGGGAGAAATGTTCTTTATCATAGGTATGAGCGGCGCCGGAAAAACAACTTTATTAAAACTCATCAGCAGTATGGAAGCCCCCACCAATGGTCTGATAGAGATATCAGGGAATCCTATTCATCAGCTTAAAGGTTTTAAACTGGCTCGTCTTCGCCAAAAAATCGGCGTTGCCTACCAGGATTTTAAACTCCTTGCCGACCGCACAACTGCCGAAAACATAGCCATCTCCATGGAGGTGTCGTATAAAAAGCCATCGATTATACGTAGAAGAGTAAAAGATCTGCTGGCGCAACTCAACCTCACCGACAAACATAATACAATAACCAGCGAACTCTCACGGGGAGAGCAGCAGAGGGTGACACTTGCCCGGGCTATTGCAAACTCTCCTACTATGATCCTGGTTGATGAACCCACGGGCAATCTTGACGCAACCACCACAGAAAAAGTGATGCAGCTGCTTACAAAATGTAATAAATCCGGAGCCACAATAGTCATTGCAACTCATGACGACTCCATTTACCGACACACTCTCCACAGAGTTATGGAACTTCGAGCGGGGAGAACACATGCAATAGTCGGAGGCAATGGTACATGAGTTTCTGGGTTACGGTTATCAGACAGGTGGGTCGTAATTTACGTCAGACATGGGGGTCTCAGATGATGACATTGCTGACCGTATCCCTCTCAGTCCTTATCTTTGCATTTTTCTACCTTATCTACACCAATATGCTCAGCCTGGGAGACAAACTAGGTGATGACCTGACCCTCATTGTCTACCTCGAAGAAGAACCTGGACCGGAACTGCAGCAGCAGCTCATTAAAAAAATCACCACCTTTGATAAAGTTGAAGATATTCGATTTGTTTCCAGCGCAATGGCATATGAGAGGTTTGCCAGACAACTCGGTCAAAACGAGGATGTCCTCGACGACATGCCGAAAGACTTCCTTCCCCCGTCAATAGAGGTAATCCCATTAAAAAACCTGAGAAGCCTCAACCAGGTGAAACTCTTTTCAGCTTACCTGGCAAAACTGCCGGGGACACTCAAAGTCCAGTACGGTCAGGAGTGGGTCGAAAGATTCTATTATTTTACCAAACTCCTGTCTATAGTGGTACTTCTCAGCGGCGCTCTGCTTATACTGACTACCATCTTTATGGTAGCCTACACCATACGACTGACAATCCTTGGCCGTCAGGACGAACTTGAACTCTTGAAACTCGTCGGGGCTACAAATAATTACATCCGAATACCTTTTCTCCTCGAAGGTCTCCTCCAGGGGATTCTTGGCTCTACTATTGGAATTGCAGCTCTTTATACACTTTTTCACTGGATTAAATTGCGTTTTTCAGGCCCCGGCTTACTCAACCTGTTTGAATTCTCCTTTTTCTCACCGGTTGTCAGCATAACTATCATTGGTGTGTCGATTCTCCTGTGCACTCTGGGAAGCTATTCAACTATGCATAAATTTTTACGTATCTGAGCTCCCCATGGGAAAAAGGACATTAGCCAAGAAAACTGTGCTGCTGACCTGCACTTCTTTTTTCTTATTTTTCCTCCTTGCTGCCCCTTCATACAGCATTGAGAAGAAGAGCAGCAACAAAGAAAAAATTTCAGATTTTCGTATCAAAATTCGTCGTTTGGAAAAAGGAATCAGCAGCCAGGAAAAACAAATACAGACTACCGAAAACAGAGAGCGGAACCTCCTGCTCGAACTTGAAGTTCTAGATAAAAACCTTGCCGAACGGCAGGCGAGACTAGAAAAACTCGAAACCCAAATGAGTCATCAACTCGCTTTGATCGGTAAAAAGACCGAAGCACTCAATACAATCTATTCGGAAAAAAAGAGTGTCGAAAACCATCTTGGAAAAAGGATCAAGGCCTATTACACCATGGGGGGAATAGGCCTTCTCAATGTCACCTTTTCCACAAAAAGCCTGCCGGAACTTCTCCTGTTTCATGACGCCTTTGATACATTGATCCTCTACGATCAAAATGTAATAAAGGTTTATCGAGAAACAATCAGAGGGTTAGAAGGGGCAAAAACCGCACTGACCCTCGAGAAATCAGTTCTTCAGGACTTTATAGATCAGGTGGTCATGGAGAAAAAAGAAGTTACACTGTCAAAAAATGCAAAGAAGAGTCTGCTTATTCATATCAGAACTCAGACGAAATTACATAAACAGGCCATAGCGGAGATGCAGGAGGCATCCACTGCATTATCAGATTCGCTGGTTTCACTGAAAAAGAAGACAGAGCCACAGAAGAAAAAATTTCTCGCCAGTAAAGGCAAACTCCATCCCCCAGTAAACGGGGTAATTGTTACCCTTTTTCAACAGGTAAAAGTCAACAAACTTGGGATCTCACGCAAATCGTCAGGAATCACTCTGAAAGTTGATGATGGTGTTAAGATTAAGGCTATCAGCGAAGGAACTGTGATTTTTTCTGAATATTTACGCGGCTATGGTAATACTATCATCGTAGACCATGGATATCAGTATTATACTGTAACCTCAAGGATTGAAAAGCTGCTTGTACGCGAAGAAGACAGCGTTAAAACCGGTGATGTACTTGGCATCACTGGAGATACAGCGACCCTCATTGACGAGGGTCTCTATTTTGAAATTCGACATGGGAAAAAATCTTTAGATCCTCTTCTATGGCTCGACCCGAACAGGCTGTCAACGGCAGAAGAGCGGACAGCCAAATAATTTACAGGTTCTTTTTCAACACTTTTAAGCATTTAACACCCATGAAATACTTTTCATAACGAAGCAGGAAACCGTTTACGAAACCACCAGGACTGCCGGTTCTAACGAGGAAAATATGTTTTCTATCTTGCAGGCATCACACAAAATTATTCTCACCGCACTCTTCTTTTCCACCTTTTTCAGCCATTTTTCCATGGCTGAAATCTCACAAAAAGAGAGAGAGGCAACCTATAAACAGCTTGAAATTTTTTCCAGTGTACTCTCCATTCTGCAGGAAAATTATGTCGAAGAAATTGATACCGAAGAAGTCTTAAATGGTGCTATCCGGGGTCTCCTCTTCTCACTTGATCCACATTCTTCCTATCTTTCACCTGAAAATTTCAAAGAATTGCAGGAGGACACCAGAGGTTCCTTTTCCGGTATAGGCATCGAGGTGACAATCAAAAACGATCTGCTGACAATTGTCAGTCCTATTGCAGATACCCCTGCAGACCGCGCCGGTTTGAAGGCAAATGATCTGATAATTAAGATTAACGGTACGAAGACTAAAAATATGGGACCGTACGAGGCGATCAAGGAGCTGAGAGGAGCAGAAGGTACCGAAGTGACAATTTCAATTCACCGTGAGGGGTGGGATAAACTCAAAGAGATAACACTTACCAGGGCTATGATCCCCCTGCAGTCCCTGAAAGCTGAATTTTTATCTCCCGGGTTTGTCTATATCCGCATAACAAACTTCCAAAGTCATACATCCAGAGACTTCAAGACCAGGCTGCAGGAATTAAAAAAGGAACATCCAATTGACGGGATGATTCTTGATCTTCGCAACAACCCCGGTGGTCTTCTCCATCAGGCTGTAGCCATTTCCGACTATTTTCTTGATAGTGGCCGTATAGTCTCAACCAGAGGCCGCAAAAAGGAC
Source organism: Desulfobulbaceae bacterium (assembly GCA_030599175.1). Classification (GTDB taxonomy): domain Bacteria; phylum Desulfobacterota; class Desulfobulbia; order Desulfobulbales; family Desulfocapsaceae; genus Desulfomarina. The sequence goes on from JAUVON010000256.1 coordinate 3,832, forward strand.
CAGAACACTGTCTTTTCTGCCCACGAGACGGGAGGAAGACAACAGTATCCCCTGGTGGTTCTTGTTAATGAAGGCTCGGCCAGCGCCTCTGAAATCGTAGCTGCAGCAATACAGGATCATAAGCGTGGTATTATTGTCGGCACTCAAACCTTTGGCAAGGGTTCCGTTCAAACAATTATTCCCCTTCCTGATGGTGCAGGACTGCGTATGACTACTGCCAGGTATTATACTCCCGATGGCCGATCCATCCAGGCCCGAGGTATCATCCCCGATGTAGTTGTTCCTTTCGTCCCCTGCATCCCACCCGCAAAAGAGGAGAAAAACAACAGGTTCATAAAAGAGATCGACCTGCAAAATCATCTTAAAAAATCGAAAGAATCTCCAGAGGGAAAGGAGGGCGGAACGAATACAAAGCTGGAAGAACGGCTCCTGGAGGACAACCAGTTGCGAAGCGCCTACAATATACTGAAAAGTCTTAACCTTTTTTCAGAATATAAAGGTGTTGAATAGCAGTAGTTATAAACCAAGTTCTTTCAAAAACTGTCCATCCTGCGACCAGTTTTTTTTCACCTTAACCCACAACTTGAGAAGCACCTTCTCCCCGAGAAGAGTTTCAATATCTTTTCTGGCGGCAATGCCGATAGCTTTGAGTTTTTTTCCGCCCTTACCGATCACAATCCCCTTTTGCGAATTCTTCTCAAGCACTATGCTTGCATGTATCGTTACAAGCCTGCTCTTCTCTTCTTTAAATGAATCAATGAGAACTGCTGTTGAATAGGG
>JAUVON010000103.1 GCA_030599175.1 Desulfobulbaceae bacterium
GCGGAAGCCGTCGGGAAAATAGGCACTGATGAGCCCAGCGTGATTGTCACTTCCTGTCCATTTTGTATGACGATGATCGAGGACGGACTCGCTGCCGGAGAGACTGCGATGATAGACAAAGATATCGCTGAACTGGTTGTCGAAGCCATGGACAAATCTGATACTTGATGCGGGTAATTTGAAGATCACCACTGTACCCGGCATAACCCACTGTCACCACCCGATATGGAACAGTACAATTTTGTACCGATACAAGATAACTCATTTACACTACAAAACGCTTTGTAGGAGCCCAGTCCTCTGGGCGATTGTTGCTCTGCAAAATGTCGATTTTATCGCCCAGAGGACTGGGCTCCTACACACATAGTCTTTTGGTGTAGCTGAGTTTCTCAATGAAATGAGAGTAGTAAAAATTGTTTGTGTCAAAAGTTGTCGATATAACATTCTACCGCAAAAATAATTTTACCACGTTTAGACTTTAAACCCACTAACAGGAGGAAGTATGAGTAAGCCCGATACCAAATACAAAGCAGGACAAGACAATGTTCGTTTTTGGGGCTTGGATATTCACAACCCGGTCTTTCTAATCTCAGTAATAGTCATTATCATCTTTCTGGTCGGTTCTGTGGTGGCAGGTGATGCTGCAGCAACATTTTTTGGTAGTTTACGAAAAAGTATCACCAGTAATTTTGACTGGTTCTTTTTAATCGGCGGCAATATCTTTGTCCTCTTTTGCTTATTTCTGATTGTCTCGCCTCTGGGTAAGGTCAGACTCGGTGGTAAAGATGCGCGACCTGACTACAGTATGCTGTCCTGGTTTGCGATGTTGTTTGCTGCAGGGATGGGAATTGGTCTAATGTTTTGGAGTGTTGCGGAACCGGTAGTTTATTCTGCCGGGGTTTGGGGTTATGCACCGCTCGGGGTCAGTGAAAACCGTGAGATGGCATTTGCCGTAACCATCTTTCACTGGGGCTTACACCCTTGGGCAATTTATGCCGTTGTAGGCCTGGCTTTGGCCTTTGCCACCTACAATAGAGGGTTACCGCTTACGGTTCGCTCTGCCTTTCATCCGATTTTTGGTGATGCTGTCTGGGGATGGCCAGGACATATCATTGATACATTGGCGGTTTTTGCGACCATCTTTGGTTTAGCAACTTCGCTGGGCCTGGGTGCACAGCAGGCTAACGCCGGGTTGAACTATCTGTTTGGAGTAGCAAACAGCACGACAATCCAGACCATTTTGATCACCGTGATCACGCTTGTTGCCCTCTGTTCTGTTGTCGCCGGATTGGACAAAGGCGTTAAGCGGTTGAGTGAATTCAATATTGTCTTAGCCCTGTTGTTTATGACAGCGGTTATTGTGCTTGGACCGACGCTGGATATCTTTAAAGGTTTTGCCACAAACACAGTCGCCTATGCAAAAAATATCATTCCACTGAGCAACTGGATCGGCCGCGAAGACACTGGATTTCTGCATGATTGGACAACGTTCTACTGGGCATGGTGGATCGCCTGGTCACCATTTGTAGGTATGTTTATTGCGCGTGTTTCTAAAGGGAGAACCGTTAGACAATTTGTGACCTGCGTACTGATCGTACCCACGATTGTATCGATATTATGGATGTCGGCATTCGGTGGTGCAGCTATCGACCAGGTAATCAATCAGGCCGGCAGTCTGGAAAATGCTATAGTGGTCGAATCCAGTCCAACGGCAGATGACCCCCAGGCAACCAAAACTGTGTATAACAGTGAACTTGCCAAGCAGGTAAATGACGGCTATGCAAAAGCCATGTTCACTATGTTCGATGGCGGTTTTCCCCTGTCGGGTCTGTTGTCTTTCATCGGTATTGTGCTGGTTATTACTTTTTTTGTCACCTCCTCTGATTCAGGCTCCCTGGTGATCGATTCAATTACTGCCGGTGGGCTGATTGACGCGCCGGTTGCACAACGTGTGCTGTGGTGTTTGCTTGAAGGTGCGATTGCGATTGTCCTGTTATGGAGTGGTGGCCTGACCGCTCTACAGGCTGCATCCGTCGCAACCGGGTTGCCGTTTACACTGGTTCTCCTCGTCATGTGTATTGCAATTTTTAAAGGTTTAAACAGGGACAGGAAACTCTATTAATGATGCTATTGAGTTAGGATCTTCGCGATGTCTCGTCAGTTTGCCAACTTGCCTGAGCGACCCAGAAATGTTCGATCGTTCAGGTGAAATAAAATGAGTGTGAGGGCTCTACTTCTCAAGAGCGGCTAACGAATTAAAAGAAAATTCCACAAGAGGGACTGGACATGAGTGAAAGAGCACGAGAAAACCTGGACAAGGCATTGGAGTTGGAAAATGGCTTTGATTTCAGGGAAGCAAAGGCTATTTATGAAGACCTTAAGCAAAACGATATTCCAGATAATATCACTCAGGTTGTGAACTTTCGCCTTGAGGATATGGATCATCTCATTGCAGAAAAAGAAACGTACAAAAGGATTCATGACAATGGCAAGAAAGTTCTATCCGGAATTGGTATGAATATCGCCGAAAGTGCTGAATTAATGGAAATTTTGATGGAAGCGGATGCCATTGACTTTGACAAAGAATCCGCCGTTTTTATTCCGATCAAAGACACTTATATTGAGGATTGTCTGGATAAATGCCCAAGAAACTGGCCTGGAGATCCTGGGAAAAACACTTTTGGCACTGGAGCCACCCCTCCGTTTTTAAAGAGACCAGGTGATAATGAATTGCGCCAGGCTTCTCACTCAGAATTTGAAGATATCGTTCGTGTAGTTGGACAGAATGAGGATATGATCGGTATCTTCAGCCTGCCTGTCGCTACAGATAAAAGTATTACGGCGTTCGAAGTTGCCCAGCTCATGGAAAAAGGGTATTCGGGGCTCAAGATGACCGCGACAAAGGGGTTTTCTGACGATGAAATGGGGTTTCTTGCCGGCAAAGATCATTGGGTGGATGGTACCAGTCTTATCACCTCTCTCTCTCCCATGAGTACAATGGTCTCACCATTTTTGAGAAGTGCCCGCAGCGGTGCAAACCTGCTTCTTCTGGACTTGACCATGGCAGGTTCATCGGGACCCGGCAGCCCTGAAGCTTTACTCACCCAGATTCATGCACAGGTTCTCTTCATGATGGTAATTGCCCAGACGGTTAATCCAGGAGTTCTCTGTCTGCACGGCGGTATTCCCGGTGTTACAGATGCTGGTGGGGACCTGTCCTACAGTTCCCCGTATCAGCCCTTAATCAATGCAGCGATGGCAAGGGTGAACAACTGGATAACACAACTTCCATCGGCGCAATCAGGTGGCAGTACGAGCATTACTGAACTAACGAGTGAGGCAGTTTTTGAATCGGAACTCAGCAGGAATACTCTTAGGAAATATGGTGTTCACATTATTCGGCATGCAATGGGCGCTTTAGGCAGCCTCAATTTCTTCAGTCTTGAAAAGTTTGAAGAAGATTGCGAACGAGAACGAAAAAACTCTAAACTCTTTGCAACCGCACCAGTTGATAAAGGTATTATTCCGCTTTACACTCCTGCTGACCAAGAAGCTATGGAAGGCATCAAAGAAATTGCGGAAAAGGGCGGGCCAAAAAATGCGGAGCACACCCTTAGGAAAGTTGACTCATTTATTAACTGGGAAAACTCTATCAATGAGGCTGCCCAAAATAAACTCTACTATCCAAACATCAACGATACGGTTATAGAGATGATAGGCAAAGGGACTATGGTACCGTGACCTTTAAAAATACAAGTCAGAACAATCAGTAGAATCTCACCTGCTTTCAGGCATTGCTATTCTGTTATCCCGTCATTCCCATATAGGCGAAAATGACGGGATAATGATAAATTTCGAGATATTTGTATGCGCATACTCCATGTGGCAAATTTCAGCACGCATAAGTACGGCACAAATTTCTACTCAACCGATCGAAAAATATCTGCAGGTTTGACACGGAACGGCCATTTTGTCTATGATTTCAGTTACAGGGATATCAGTCGCAGCGAATCCGTTTTCAAAACGACTAAATTCGGTACAAGTACAGTCAATAAAAAGCTACTTGAAACCTGTGACGCCCTCTGTCCCCACCTGCTCCTTCTTGGCCATTCAGAACTGATCAAAACCTCTACCCTGAAGACAGTTAAACAGCGGCATCCTGAAATTAAAATCGGTCTCTGGTATGTAGACGCTCTGTTCAACAAAGAAAGAACCCGTCATCTTTTTGACAGGCTTAAAAGTATCGACATTGTTTTTGCTACAACCTCCGGTAGTTACCTACAACAATATGTGGCAGAGAAAACCATTGCGGCCTTTATCCCCAATATGGTTGATACGGCGATAGAATCATATAAAACCTTTGGCAACTCAACCTTTGACCATGATTTTATATTCTGCGGCCGTGATTCCAGCGTGCCCAAAAGGCGTCAATTCCTGCAGGATCTCCAGCAGGAAGCCGAGAAAGAGATGCGATGCTCCTTTAAGGGCTGCCTGGGAAACAGTTTTGTATACGGATTCGATTACCTGCACCTGCTCTCCCGTGCAAAAATGGGCTTGAACATCAGCCGCAGGAATGATGTCACTCTTTATTCTTCCGACAGATTAACTCAACTTACAGGTAATGGCCTGCTCACGTTCTGTCCTGAGATTCCTAAAATGGAGCTGCTTTTTTCCACCGATGAAATCGTCTACTTCAAAGATCTTGATGATTTGCTGTCCAAACTGATCTATTTCCATAGACACCCTGAAGAAGGAAGACAAATTGCGGAGCAGGGGTGGCAAAGAGCACATTCCTCATACAATGCCGGCAGGGTAACACGATATATGCTGGAAAGATTGTTCGACCAGCCTCTCTCCTCGGATTATGAATGGAAGGATGAACTCTTTCAATAACTCCCTTATCCCTTTTTAGTGCCCTATGAACATCCTTATGATTTCCACCGACTACCCGCCTGTTCCAGGGGGTATTTCCGCACATGTGTATGAGCTCTCAAAAGCACTTGTAACTGCAGGTAACAAGGTGTCGCTGATCACCAGGAAAAGAAAGAATGAACCTGTCGGATCGGCTGCCGGCGATATAGATATCTACACAGTACCATTGTCATTATCGACTCTGATTTATGGTTTACAGATAAGAAAGTTTGTGAGAAAGATGCTGCCCCGGATCCAACCGGACATCATTCACATTCATGGCATGCTGCCCCTGGAATGGTATAATATCACTCATATACCTCTGGCCTATACCAATCATACTTCCGGCTACCTGAAACGTATCAGAAAGGGGGGGCTTCGCAGGATGACAATGCTCAAAAGACATCTGAGAAGACCAGATCTTTTTCTGGCCCCCAGTAAAGAACTTCTAATTGTGCCCTTTGACATCCCCGGAAGAAAACTTTTTATTCCAAACGGTGTTGACGGATCCAAGTTTCTCTTCAACGAGGAAAAAAGATTGCAGATCCGTCGTCAACTTGGAATCGATGAAGAAGAAATCGTTGCAATCATAACCAGGAGACTTGTAGATAAAAATGGTGTTATCTATCTTGCCAGGGCGACCGGGCTTTTACAAAATAAAGAAATTCGCTTTATCATCATCGGAGATGGACCGGAAAGAAGGCCAGTGGAAGCGGAATTCAAAAAACATTGCGGAAAAAGAGCAATTTTCCTGGGCAACAAGAGCCATGAGGAGATCATTGCCTACTATAGTGCAGCAGATTTCTCAGTACTCCCCTCGCTGATGGAAGCCACCTCCATCAGCGGGCTTGAGGCGATGGCCGCGGGCCTACCGCTTGTCGGCACAAAAGTTGGCGGGATTCCTGAACTGATCCGAAACGGGATCAACGGTTATCTCTGCAACCCTCAGGATCCGAGCGATCTGGCAGAAAAAATAGATTTGCTACTCAATGAAGACTTTCCAGCCTATGGAAAAAACTCGAGAAAGGCGGTGGAAAAAAACTTTGACTGGTCCATAATTGCCCGGAAAACATATGATGCTTACACCACAATAGTCAACAATGATGATTTTGTAAAAACCTGAGTTTTCCCTGTTTTCAGTCAGGGAGTCGTACAATCCACCAGCTCGATAGAAAAGATCAGTTCTTCACCGGCAAGAGGAGGATTGGCATCAAGGGTAACATCTTTTTCATCTACATTGACCACCACAACACGAACCACTTCACCATTCATTCCCCCCATTTCCAGCTTCATTCCCACCTCCGGGGTAAGATCAGACGGAACCTGCTCAACAGGTACAACCATCATCATCTCATCCCTCCGTTCTCCATAGGCTTTTTCAACCGGAATCTGAACCACCTTGGAATCACCTATATTCATACCGATCATGGCCTCATCAAACCCCTGGATAACCTGGCCGCTGCCAACAACAAATTCTAATGGCTTTTTTCCTTCGGAACTATCGAAAACAGTACCATCAACAAGAGTCCCTTTGTAGTTAACTTTAACACTATCCCCTTTCTTTACTTCAATCACTTTTATGCTCCTTTCAGCCACATGGGCTCTACCGGTTTAATCTCAAAAAATGTTCAGTGCTCAGCAGCACCATTCTTCCTTTCAAACCCTACCTGTAAACATGATCTGAAAAAGTTCAACTACTCTCAAGAAAGATGGGCTTTTGAAGAGAATGTTTCTATAATAATGCTCGCAGACACTGACAGGCCGAATTATACACTAGTAAAAAGAACAGCGAGCCCATATGAAACAAAAGAAATCGAAAACAATTGTAATCGGCGGCGGAGCAGCCGGCCTGATGGCCGCTGGTCGGGCAGCCGAATGTGGTGCACAGGTGCTTCTGCTTGAAAAAATGAGCCAGACAGGACGAAAAATAGGAATCAGCGGCAAGGGACGATGCAACCTGACCAACAGTGCCCCACTTCCAGAATTTCTCTCCCATTTTGGCAGAAATGGCAAATTCCTCAGACAATGCTTTAACCATTTTTTCACCGATAATCTAGTTGCTTTTTTTGAAGACAAGGGGCTACCACTGGTAACTGAACGTGGCGGACGCATCTTTCCAAAAAGTGGAAAAGCCCTCGATGTAGTAAGAACACTTAACAGTTGGTTGAACCGGCAGAATGTCACCGTGAAAAAAGAATCCCCTGTCACCTCGATTGCCGTACAGGACAACAAAGTGACCGGTGTGATCTGCAATGGGAAAAAACTATCCTGCGACAATATCATCCTTGCAACAGGTGGAAGATCCTACCCGCGAACCGGTTCAACCGGTGATGGTTACAGACTTGCAGCAGAATCAGGTCACACCCTGACTCCTATCCGTCCGGCCCTGGTCCCCCTTGAGTGTAAAAACAAAAAAATAACGCAACTGGCGGGCCTAAATCTAAAAAACATCACCGTCAGGCTCTATATTAACGGCAAACGAAAAAATCAGGAATTAGGGGAAGTAATCTTTACCGGAACCGGGATAAGCGGCCCTGTCATTCTAACCATGAGCAGCACCGTTGTCGATTATCTAAACAAAGGGGAGCGGGTCAGTCTGTCCATCGACCTCAAACCCGGCCTTGATGATAAACAGCTGGCAAACAGATTGATCCGCGATTTTGAAAGCCGCGGAGGAGAAGTTGTCAGCAGCCTGCTGCGTGGACTCATCCCCTATCAACTTGTGGACATATGCTTGAATTCATGCGGAATTCCAGCCGATATCGATACCCGGAACTTCCCGGCCAAAACGAGAAAGAGACTGGCCGCCTGGCTAAAAGATTTTCGTCTTGATATCAGCGGATATCGTGGCTTTAATGAAGCTATCATAACTGCAGGCGGGGTAAGTCTCAAAGAGATCGAGCCAAAAACAATGGAGTCAAAATGCGTTAGAGGACTGTTTATTGTCGGAGAACTGCTTGATATACAAGGCGATACAGGTGGCTACAATCTCCAGGCAGCCTTTTCCACCGGCTGGCTGGCTGGATCTTCATTCAACTCGGCTGAGCGACAGGAATAACCGCACTGTTCTGCGATACCATTATCAAAGGAGTTATAAAATGTTTGAACGTACCATCTCGAAAATATTCCCTTGACAATACCTGTTTTGAATGTCTTATGAATGTTCAACGACATTAATCGGAGTAAACCAAACCTCTCTTCGAACGTTTCAAAGCAAATCTTATCTGAATTTTCATGGTTTTTTCATCGATCACATTTTTATTTTTCTTTCTACCCGGTGTACTGCTGCTGTATTGGCTTGCGGGTAAAAAGGGTCGCAACCTGCTCCTCCTCTTTGCAAGTCTGCTTTTTTATGCCTGGGGGGAAGGGATTTACCTGTTGCTCATGCTGGCGTCTATCTCTATTAACTATATTTGCGGGCGAGCTATTCATGCATATCGATCCAGGCCCTCAGGCCGGTATTTTCTTGTTTTA
>JAUVON010000223.1 GCA_030599175.1 Desulfobulbaceae bacterium
ATTAAAGAAAGTGTAATGGCCACCGAACTGATTGAACATCCTTTTGAATCTGACTTAGGTTACCTTTATGGAACAATTTTTATTGATCCTCCGGAAAAAAAAGGGAATCACAGTCGGAATGTATGTATATTTGCTGAAGGGCAGGTAGACAGGTCGGCTACCGGCACCGGGGTCAGCGCAAGAGCGGCGATTCATGCAGCCAGAGATGGTTTAGCTCCGTATCAGCCAATTACAATTGAAAGTATCTTGGGAACAACCATGACTGTAGAGGTTGCGCAAAAAACAACTTTTGGCCCATATGATGCTGTTATCCCAAAAGTTACGGGAACTGCGTCCATCACCGGCGAAAACCGTATCTATATTGATCCCGACGATCCCCTTAAAGATGGTTTTATTTTTCGCTAATCAGGGAGAACCGATATAAATGAATCATCCAAGTATTTTCAATGACGTTATCGGTCCCATCATGCGTGGGCCGTCCAGTTCACACTGTGCAGGGGCTCTTCGCATCGGACTCCTGGCCAGAGAGTTGATGCACAAATCCAAATTCAATGAGGTACTGGTAGAATTTGATAAGGACGGATCACTTGCCACTACACACATAACCCAGGGATCCGATATGGGGTTGGCCGGGGGGCTTCTTGGCATGAATACAGCGGATCCGAGGTTAGCCGATGCCGAAAAAATTCTTTCCAACAAGGGGATTAATATAACCTATAAGATTGGTCATTATGAAATGGGCCATCCCAATACCTATCAGATAACACTTATAGGCCCCGGAGAAAAGCATCTGCTCAGGGCTATCTCTTCCGGCGGCGGGATGGTGGAAATTATTTCTATTGATGGCGTTGATATTTTAATTAAGGGTGATTTTTTTGAAACCCTGGTTTTTGCTTCATCCTCTGACGTCATTCCTTATCTATCTTCACTTTTGACCAACCCTGATTTTATTAACGTCCTGGAATCCAGCGATGGAACTTGCATTCAGATAAAAACACAAGGGCCGGTCTCAGGAGATGTAATCAGGGTAATTGCCAACCTGGACTATGTTACAATGGTCAGGCAGCTCTCACCCGTACTACCGATACTGTCACGCAGGGATATTTCAGTACCATTCTCATCCTACAGGGAAATGCTCGATTTCAATATCGACAAAAAACTAGCCTTATCTGATCTTGCCATTCATTATGAGAGTCAGCGGGGAGCACTTGCGCAAGCAGAAGTTATTGATAAGATGGAGGAGATCGTCGATATCCTGATTCAATCGATCAAGACGGGTCTGAAGGGAACCGAGTATGATGAGCGGATTCTTGGCTGCCAGTCAAGAGGGTTTGCAGCTGCCATGGAATCCGGCTCCCTTCTTGGCTCCACCGTACTCAACACAATGACCCTCTATATCTCATCGCTAATGGAAGTGAAGAGCTCTATGGGTCTGATTGTGGCAGCACCCACGGCTGGCTCCTGTGCAGGTCTGCCCGGTGCCGTCCTTGGTGCGGTTGACTCTCTTAACCTCTCAAAAGATGATGCGGTAAAAGGGATGCTTGCTGCCGGTATGATCGGTGTACTTATAGCAACGGATTCAACGTTTGCAGCCGAGGTATGTGGTTGCCAGGCGGAGTGTGGTTCAGCCTCAGGGATGGCCGCCGCAGCACTTGCTGAGATGGGCGGAGGATCGGCCACGCAATCTCTGGCTGCAGCATCCATGGCACTGCAGAATATTCTTGGCATGATATGCGACCCTGTAGCTAATCGGGTTGAGGTGCCATGTTTGACAAAAAATGCAATGGCAGCTGCCAATGCTCTTACATGTGCAAATATGGCCCTCGCAGGATACGATCCTGTCGTACCCCTTGATGAAGTTATTGAAACTATGGATTCCGTCGGCAGGAGTATAGTTCCTGAACTCAGGTGTACGGCTCTTGGCGGACTCTCTATTACAAAATCTGCCAGGGATATCGAGAAACGTTTCGAAACCGGCGCAGCAAAAAGTGAGACATAAAATGCTTTATCTGAACAGTCAGGAAATTACTACGGCAGTTACCTGTGACGATATGATGGATGGAGTGGAACAGGCTATGGCAGTTTACGAAGACAAGGCCTATACCATGCCTGAGCGTATGAACGTACCATGCGGCGATGGCAATATACTCCTGCTCATGCCTTGTATTGCCGGTGATTATATGGTTACCAAAGTGCTGACCCTCTATCCCGGTAATCGTGCGGTTGAGAAACCGGTGATTCAGGCGACGGTAATGCTTGCGGACAGCAGGACAGGGACACCTCTTGCCATTATGGATGGGGGAACCATTACTGCCATGAGAACTGGAGCCGTAAGCGGGTCATCTATCCGGCATCTTGCAAAAGCTGACGCTGACTCTGTCGGCCTCGTAGGCTGTGGTGTGCAGGGTTTTTACCAGCTTAAATATAGCTGTGCCGCAAGGAATATACGAAAAATCTCACTTTTTGATATGAACCCGGAAACCGCATTAAATCTGTCAGAAAAATTTAAGTCCGATTACCCTGATATCGAAATTAATATTATGCTATCAACGGAAGATCTTATCAATGAATCGGATATTATAATTACTGCGACAACTGCCAGAAAACCAGTGCTGCCTGACATCCATAAGCTATTCAAGGGAAAACACTGTATAGCTGTGGGATCCTTTGAACATGACGTGCGGGAATACCCCGATGCAGTTTTCAGCCAGAGTTCTAAGACCTGGGTTGATATAGATTATGCCAAAGAAGAATCTGGAGAAATTCTTATACCGCTGAAGGAAGGAATTCTGAAAGAAGAGCAGATCATTACCCTTGGCCAGTTTATTCGTTCCAGAAGTGAACCTGACAGGGGGGAAAACGGAACCACATTTTTTAAAACTGTCGGCATGGCACTCTTTGATCTTGCGGCAGCACAGCTGATATATCAACGTGCAAAAGATCGTGGTTTAGGCACGGTACTCGATTAGACAGAGCACTTAATGTTTCAGACAAAGCATCACTACTGGTCTGATTTGAGTACTGACAAAAAGGCAGTCTGCGGAATATCCACATTGCCAACTGTTTTCATTCTTTTCTTTCCTGCCTTCTGTTTTTCAAGAAGCTTTCTTTTTCTCGTAATATCACCACCATAGCACTTGGCTGTTACATCTTTTCTCATTGCAGAGACATTAGTCCGGGCTATAATGGTGCCACCTATAGCCGCCTGAATTGCAATTTTAAACATCTGCCTGGGAATTTCCTCTTTAAGCATCTCACAGGCATGAAGGCCCCGGGCTCTGGCGTTGTTCCTATGAACAAGCTGTGATAAAGCATCGACGAACTCACCATTAACAAGAATATCGAGTTTGACCAGATCGCTCTTGCGATAGTCGATCATTTCATAGTCGAACGACCCATATCCCTGGGTTACGGATTTCAGTCTATCGTAAAAATCATAGATAACTTCAGCCAGCGGCAGTTCGCATTGAAATTCTATCCTCCCCGGCATGGGATAATGAAAACTGGTGTTTTCACCACGCCTGTCCATGCACAGTGTCATTACTACCCCCATATATCTTTCGGGGATGAGAATTGTGGCCTTAATAAATGGCTCCTCAATTCTGTCTATATGGGAAGGGTCGGGAAAATGTGCTGGATTATCAATTATTTTTTTAGTTCCATCTGCAAGGTGAAATACATATTGAACCGAAGGAACAGTCAGAATGAGCGCTATATCAAACTCTCTTTCAAGTCGCTCCTGAATAACTTCGAGGTGAAGAAGACCGAGAAAACCACAACGAAAACCAAACCCCAGTGCAACAGAAGAATCTTTTTCAAAGGTGAGTGCAGCATCATTTAGCTTTAACCTCTCAAGGGCTGCTGCAAGATCTTCATACTCATCAGTCGCTATTGGGTAGATGGAAGAAAAAACTACCTGTTGAACTTTTTTAAACCCTGGCAACGGTTCTGAGCAGGGATCATCTTTCAGGGTGATTGTATCTCCAGGTCTGGTATCTTCAACAGTCTTAATACCTGCCAGGATATACCCGACCTGCCCGGCTGAGAGTTGTTTTTGCGGTTCTCTATTGAGTTTGAACAGGCCGACTTCCTCAACTTTATACTCCCTGCCATTGGACATAAATCGAATTATGTCTCCTGGTTTAACTGTACCGTTGATAAGACGAATAGAGATAATTGTACCCCTGAAAGGATCATAATCAGCATCGAAAATGAGCGCCTGCAACTGAGAGGCAGGATCTCCTTCCGGGGGCGGCAATATCTGTACTATAGCTTCAAGAATCTCTGCTACCCCTTTGCCTGTTTTTGCTGAACAGAATTGTACAAATTCGCTGTCAAGACCCAGATCTTCTTCAATCTGGAGGGCAACAGTTTCCGGATCGGCAGACGGCAGATCAATTTTGTTAATTACAGGAATAATCTCAAGATCGTTATCCATGGCGAGGTACAGATTTGCAAGGGTTTGCGCCTCAACACCCTGGGCGGCATCGATTAAAAGCAGAGCACCTTCGCAGCAAGTGAGAGCCCGGGAGACCTCATAACTGAAATCAACATGTCCAGGCGTATCAATAAGATTAAGAGTGTATAATTTACCGTCTTTTGCGGTAAAAGGCAGACAGATGGTCTGGCTTTTTATGGTAATACCTCTTTCCCTTTCGATCTCCATACTATCGAGGATCTGGTCTTGAAACTCTCTGTCTGAGACAAGGTCGCAGAGTTGAATCATTCTATCTGCAAGAGTAGATTTGCCATGATCGATATGGGCAATAATACTAAAATTACGAATGTTATTCATTATAATGGACGAGGGTTTGTCTTATAAAGGGAAGTTCTTTCCAGGATGGTGATACTTAGCATAAAGCAGACAATAAAAAAATAGTTTTTCTTCCTAGGAGCTTGTCCGAGAATAAGCATTTTGTTTAAAATCGAGGTTTTCCAAAAAAATTAGCACAGCCATATACGTGATATTGCGAGCATTATTTTTTTGAAAATAACGAAGAGTTTGGGCAAAAGGGCATTCTCGGACAACTTCCTAGCGTTTTATTACCATGGCCATGCCCATACCACCGCCTATGCACATGGA
>JAUVON010000418.1 GCA_030599175.1 Desulfobulbaceae bacterium
GTTCTTCAGCCGATTTCTCTCTCTATCTGCAAGGAAAAACTCACTCGCCTCGGCCAGCTGGTTCTGCAGTTTTTCTCCTGTATAGGCCTCTGATCGTAGCGACGGACAACCGATACTTGCGCAATTGACAGCAAAATGAATTCGGGGATCATCATATCTGCCGGAACCTCTGATCAAATTATGTTCGATATCATCAAGTGATCTATTTTCTCCTAAAAGAGGAATAAATTCCTTTTTCCATGGCGACTGAAAAAGATTCCCCAGGTCTTTAATAGACTCAAGATCGGGATATCTAGTTAAAATCAATTCTACGGTCCAACCGTTATATGCATTGATCAAAAAAGCCAGCTGATGATCTAAAGGGTAGCTATCAAATGTATCCCTGTCGACTGCCGCCAGACTATTCAGGTACTCCTTCAAACGGCTTCTGTCATCCAGGAAACCATCGTAATCAACCTGGGTAACCTTGCCGCCTGACAGAACAACTATATGCTTTTGCAACAAACTATCCCACGGAGCATGATCAAAGACCGCAGCCTCCGCCTGGACGGCAATGAGAACAGTTATAAAAAGCCAGAGAATTCGTGCCATGAGTTACCCCCTCTTCCAGTTATGATAACGTTCTATCCAGACCAGCAGTTTCTCGGGTGCATGAGCTCTTTTCCATTCTCCCGCCACATACTTATTTGACTCTGAGAGTGTCGGATAGGTATGAATGGTTCCGAGAATCTTATTCAAGCCGAGGCCATGCTTCATCGCCAGCACAAATTCAGCGAGCAGATCGCCCCCGTGCTCACCGACTATGGTGACCCCGAGGATTTTATCTTTGCCGGGTTTGGTAAGAACCTTAATAAATCCACGGTCGGCGCCATCGGCAATGGCCCTGTCGAGTTCACCTATATCAAAGCGAGTTATTTCATAGTCGATACCCTTTTCTCTTGCCTCCTGTTCATTCAGGCCGACTCTTGCTACCTCAGGATCGATAAAAGTCGTCCAGGGGATAACTGAATAATCGACCTTAAATTTTTTCCACTCACCAAACAGCGAATTTACAGCGGCATACCAGGCCTGGTGGCCGGCGACATGAGTAAACTGGTACGGTCCGGCAATATCGCCTGCGGCAAATATATTGGGATAGAGTGTTTCCAGATAGTCGTTAGTGACAACGGTTCTTTCAGTCAGAATCCCCAGTTTTTCAAGACCATACCCTTTGAGCCGTGCAGACCTGCCCACAGCGCAGATCAGGACATCATATGCCAATCTTTCTTCCTTGCCTTCATGCTCAACGACAATGAATTTTTCTTCCCCGTCACGCTCGCAGCGAAGAGCGCTGTGGCCTGTCAACACCTGGACTCCATCCTGCTCAAGAGACGCTTTTGCAAAAGCCGAAACATCTTCATCTTCACGGCCCATGATCCTGCTTCCTCTTTCGATCTGAAAAACCGTACTGCCAAGCCGTGCAAAACTCTGCGAAAGCTCGCAACCAATGGGGCCACCACCTAGAATAACAAGCTTCTCCGGAGGTTCTTCATAATCGGCCAGCTCATCCCAGAGGGTGTCGCTTGTCAGAAAGCCGGAATCTTCAATTCCCGGCAAGGGAGGCACAAAAGGCTCAGCACCTGCCGCAATGATAATTGCCCGGCTTGTCAGTTTTATTTTATCACCATCATTGAGCTGGATCTCCACCGTCCACGGATCCACCAGTGTTGCATATCCCTGCAACACCTCAACCCCGAGACCCGTATATCTCTCAACACTGTCATGGGGTTCCACTGTAGCAATAACCTTATGGACACGTGCCATCACCTTACTGAACTTGAATTCGGCTTCAGCTCCCTTAAGCCCGTAATGTTCGCCGTTTCTCAAATGGTGGACAAGTTTGGCACTCTTAATAAAGGCCTTGCTTGGAACACAACCGTAGTTGAGACAATCTCCCCCCATTTTATGGGCCTCCACCAGAGTGACCTTTGCCTTCACAGTAGCAGCAATATATGAACTTACAAGCCCGGCTGCACCCGCACCAATGACAATCAGGTTACGGTCAAACCTTTTCGGCTTCTGCCAGGCTGCATACACCTTTCTCTTTTTAACCCACTCAGTAA
>JAUVON010000199.1 GCA_030599175.1 Desulfobulbaceae bacterium
AGTGCCACACTGATCAAGCGGGCAGTTAACACAAGGGGGATTGCAAGCAACCCGGCCAGTAAGTATTTTTCATCAAGGGATAAGATGACCAGTTCCAGGCCAATGAGTACAAACAACACTGCATTCAAGATTTCATCAGTCAATTCCCAGAAAGTATCCAGGTGTTCACGCGTTGACTGTGACATGGCCAGCCTGCGTCCATGGTTGCCAATAAGCAGTCCTGCCACAACAATGGCAATGGGTGCAGAGAGGTGCAAAGATTCCGCAAGTGCATAGCCTCCGGTGGTCAACGCCAGAGTTATGAGTATTTCAACGGAGTAATCATCAACCTTTTTCAGCATCCAAAAGGCAATACCACCAAGCAACAGGCCAAACAGGGCTCCACCAACTACCTCCATGACAAAAATATGAAATATAGTTTCTACGGTGACCCTTGTTGTTCCTGCTGCCACCTCAGCGATTACCAGAAACACCACCACTGCAATACCATCATTAAAAAGTGATTCTCCGGCAATCTTCGTCTCCAGGCTTTTTGATGCACCAGCTGTTTTCAAAATACCCAAAACAGCAATGGGATCGGTGGGTGAAATAAGAGCACCAAAAAGCAGACAGTAAATCATGGGGATATTCAGGTCGAGCAATCCCGAAATATACCAGGTGCCAAAACCAATTAAAAATGTAGCCCCGATAACACTTGCCGTAGCAAGGATTGCAATCACCGCACGTTGTTTTGCCAGATCCTCCAGGTTGATATGCAGCGCACCTGCAAAAAGGAGAAAACTCAACATTCCATGTAACAGGGTTGCATTAAAATCAATGGAGCTCAGCATCCATTCCACATCTTGCTCAACATGGCTATACCCCAACTTGCCGAGCACTATTAAGGCAAGGGACATGAGAAGAGCTATGGTCATTAGTCCAATGGCCGTTGGCATGTGCAAAAACCGATAATTAAACCAGCTGAACACGGCCGCGAGGCTAATCAATACGGCAATAATATGGAAAAGCTGCATAAAGTCTCCTTTCCCTTGAAACGAATTTCAATACTGTCTTTTTTCCGCAAAGTACTATAAATTTCAGCCACCTTACCTCAATGATTACACCAACACAACAGATCAGTGCACCCTGCGGACTGAGGAAAACTATTGACCTCCAATTTGCTGTTTTGTAGTATCTATTAAGTTGTTTTATGAAATAGTTTTTTTCCTAATTCTGATAAACGGGAGCGTAACTTTATGTTGAACCGATATCGAGATGTACATGTTGTCAGGGAAGTTGCGCCATTCAAGGTTGATGGTCTGGCTATTCCTTACCCGGAATTTGTTGCAAGGCTATACAATCTTTGTATGGAGCTTGGTTTTCGCAAAGGGCTTATCATGCCTTCCAGAGCATTCTGTTCAGATGAAAACCAGGGTTTACCCATTATTCTGCTGACCAAGCATTTTGGCACTTTTCCTTTTAATCATGGAAGGGTCGGTGGCATTGTAGCCGTTGACCGGCATGGACCTCACTCCCACCATGGTGAAGATCTTATGATTCTGCAGGCCAGTCATGTCGGGTATGACCCGGCCTCAGGTGTCTATGGGATATATAACCGTCCCCATATGGAGGGGCACTGTCTGTCCGATTCCTGTGGTAAACTGATCCATGTTATAACACCGTACCTGGGGCAATATCTTTTTGCCCGGGATCGTACTTTCCTTCATAAAGATGAGGATGGTAACCATCTGATCACGGTTAAAAATTCATTCATTGATTTTGTATCCCATCCTGTTGATCAGGGACTTGTCCTTCGGCTCAACAATATTGTTGATGAAGACAATATGGGGACGATTCGCCCCTTTACCTCAGCCTGTACAACGCAGACTTATAAAGTCTCTGAGGCTTTCAGGCGACGTCTTGAAGATCATAATTACACATGGGTATCGGGCGAGGGGCAGAGTATCGGCGACCTGTTAACCGCGGATCTCTTTTTCTTCAGGGAGGATTTCCACGAAACCGATGATGCTATTTTGCTGGAGAGAAACCTCATTGAATTTATGCCTGATATCGTTAGCGCCAGGTTCCCTCCCCTGCGTGCAGCAAAGACAAATATTCAACTCGAATTTGCCAGAGTTGTTGAGTCAATCAGGAGAAGCGATGCTTATAAGGACAGAAACCTGCTTTATATTGCCGGTCTGAATATTGACATCCCCGGAGATGAGGATTTTCCGTTGATGAACTACTTTGTCCCATGGGCCGCTCATGTCCAGTTGGAAGATGGGACGTCGGGGGAATATACACACCCTATAGAACAGGATGAGCTTTTTGCAAAACTGATGGAGCAGAGTCCTGAAAATCTTGATCAGATGGATCTGAAGGAAAATATCCGACGTATTTTAAAAACTCCACGTTTGGATATCAGGTCATAAGCGTACGCAATTACTGCGCCATACCAGCAAGACGAGTTACACTTACAGATGACTAAGTAAAAAACTTCATACCCAGGACGTGCAAAGTCGATGAAGAATTTTTACGACGCCATCTTTTTATTCAGCGGGGAGCTTGATCGTCAGTACCGGTATTGTACTTTTCTGTACAACACCACGGGCAACGGAGCCAAGTAAAATACCGTCAATCAAGCCATGACCATGTTTCCCCATGACGATCAGATCATATTCACTATCACTTGTTGCAGCAACGATCTCCCGCACTGGATGACCCGCCTTGATGATAATATGGTTTAGATCTACCCTGCAACTGGGGAGCTCATCTTTCATTTTTCTACTTACACTTTTGATCCGTTCTCTCACTGACTCCATGGCCTTGCTTTGCCCTTCTTTGTTAAAAAGGGCGAGCTGCTCAGCACCAAAATGACTGCCCAGGTCATATCCCATAGAACCGGACATCTCTTCAACCAGGTCGGGCATGACATGAATAATGGTGACAGCAGCATCATACTGTTCAGCAAGGCTCATGGCCCAGGACATTGCAACCTCTGCGGTTGTCGACAGATCAGTCGCATAAAGTATTTTGTTTATTTTAGGTAACATAGTCACTCCTTCGGTGCGGAGGTGTAAATATCCGTTAGTGTTGTCAAACTTGATGGAATCGTAAAAACTCTTCATCTACTTTGTTGCTATAAATTTTCTATCATCACGACGTACCTTGGTACGCCGAAATGATTGAAGATTTATCCGCCTTGGATATGAAGTTTTTTACGGATCCATCCTGTAAAATAGGTTTTACGAAACCATCAAACTTCAGTAACGGTTATAGCACCTTCAGGGCAGACTTCAACACAGGTTTCACAGCCTATGCACTCATCCATTTCAACCGGTTCAGACTTGTCGTCCTCCATCTCAAACACTGAAGTAGGACAGCTGTCAACACACTCTTCACAACCGGTACATTTGTCTTTATCAACTTCTACCTGAAACATGTTATTCTCCTTGTGTAATGGCCTTCATTGGCCTGTAATAAATAAAAATAACTCACAGTTTATTCTTCCGTCCCTGACCTTGCCCCAGGCCCCCACCTGCTCCTCCCCCTCGTCCACATCCACGTCCGCCGCCACCACCCATACCTCGTCCACGGCCAATCCCTGCTGCGTTACCGGTAGCCCCATCAGCATAGGATTCTTTAAATTGTCCCTGGCGGAACTGTTCCAGAGCTTGTTGAACAGTTGTCTGGGCAAGTCCTTCATAAATCTTAATTCCTGCAGCAGACAGAGCGGCCTGCGCCTTGGGCCCGACTCTGCCAGTGAGGAGGGCCTGAACTTGTTTATCTGCAATCGTCTGGGCAGCCGCAATACCTGCTCCCTGACTTACTGTAACAGAACTGTTCTCTACCGGCTCAACATTATCGGAATTCGTATCGACAATAAGAAACCACGGTGCTCTGCCAAAAGAACTTTCGGTGGCTGATGACAAATCATTTCCAACTGCTGTTATGCATATTTTCATAGCGCAATCTCCCTGTAAAAATGGACTGATTATCCGTGCATATGTCCACAATAAACAGTTGAAAACACCTTGTCAACCTTAATGGGATATTCTCGGATATTTCGCCAAAAAAATGTATAATATAGTAGCATATTCAGCTAGATACTAAGAATTATTTGCCACAATATTTCTTAGTTCCTTGATAGTTTGAATGATCTCCCGTCCGGATAAAACTTTTCAGTTATTTCTGACTGGTTCAGAGTAGTGTATAGTTTTTCTGTCTCTGCTGCTTGATGAATTTATGCATAATACATTTTTAAAAAGGAAGAAACTTTAAAAGGAACAAACATGAACATTCCGAAAAAAATACTGGACAGGGAAGATTATAAAGCCTGCGCCGATTTCCACGGCCATATATGTATGGGATTGACTCTCGGATATATGGCAGCAAAACTCGGTCTTCGGCATCTCGCAGAAAAGCGGGCTGTTGATGAGGAGTTGATATGTATAGCAGAAACTGATGCCTGCGGTTGTGATGCGATTCAGGTTCTGACAGGATGTACCTTTGGCAAGGGAAATTTTATCTATCGTGATATAGGTAAAATGGCCTTTACCTTTGCAAGCAGAACTACAGGTGAAGGGGTTCGGCTTGCCATGAAGCCAAATGTGATGGCGCCATCCGCGGAAGAACAGGCGCTGATGGAAAAAATACGCTCCGGGGGTGCATCAAAAGAAGATATACAAAAGTACGAGAGCATGCATGAGGCACGGAGCAAGGCCTTGTTTGATGGTGGCCCTGACGCCTTTTTCACTCTTGAAGAGGTGACGACCACACTGCCGCAAAAAGCACGGATGGCACCATCAAAGCTCTGTGATAAATGCGGAGAACCGGTTATGCAGACCAAACTCCAGGCAGTTGGCGACAAACAGTTTTGCAGGGACTGTTTTGCTGGTTGAACGTTATTAATCCTTCCCGAACTGGTCGGCCCAGGCAAATAGCTCTGGTGTACCGCCGGTATGCCAGAACAGCACTGTCTGATCTTTAGTAAAATAGCCCTTTTTAATCAGATCCAGCAAGCCACCCATGGCCCGGGCTGTGTACACCGGCCCCAGAAGAATCCCTTCATGGCAGGCGAGATCTCGAATAGCATTGAACTCCAACTCCCCGGGCATGGCATATCCCGCTCCCAGATAATCGTAATTAAGAGAAAAGTCCGATTCCGTAAGCCTGATGTCAGCCCCGATCCTTGCGGCGGCTCCGTTGGCAATTTCGGTCAGGACAGGGGGGAATGGGCCGGGTCCTGCCTGAACCTGGTCAATGCTTATCCCCAGGAGATCACCTTTAAAACCGGCAAGTTTTGCCCCCAGGGCCAAGCCTGCCTGGGTGCCTCCCGAGCTGGTTGCAAATATGATGGCATCGGGAGTAATGGACAGATCCTTCATCTGGTTGGTCAGCTCTAGCATAGCATCAACATAACCTACGGATCCGATGGAGTTTGAACCGCCCACAGGAATAACGTATGGTCTTTTTCCTTTCTCCTCCAGCTCGTCTGCTATCTGGATCAGTCGTTCATCCCTCTCTTCTCTGTCACAGAAATGAATCTCTGCTCCGAATAGAGTATCCAGTAGAAGATTGCCGTTGGGGTTTTCCGGTGGAGTGCCGTTTAATACCAGGTGACAGTCAAGACCAGCCTTTCTTGCGGCGGCAGCAGTCAGACGGCAATGGTTGGACTGTATCCCGCCGGCGGTGACCAGAGTGTCCATTTTTTGTTCCAGAGCTTCGCCAA
>JAUVON010000047.1 GCA_030599175.1 Desulfobulbaceae bacterium
TGTCACGCAAAAAACACTTGCTCCATGTAGTAGGTTTGGTTAAACGCTTCGGTGGACTTGTCGCGGTATCAGATTACAGCTTGACCCTGGAACAGGGTGAGTTGGTTGGGCTGATCGGTCCAAATGGGGCCGGAAAAACTACTGTGTTCAACCTCCTTTCCGGCGTTATAAAATCCAGTTCCGGCAATTTTTCTTTTAACTCCCAAGATATCACAAAATTTTCTCCTGCCCAGACTGCCAAGGTTGGAATTGCAAGAACCTTTCAAAATATACGGCTCTTTGAAGACCTAAGCGTTTTAGACAATATAAAGGTTGCCTTTCATATGCACTACGGGAAAGGATTTTTAAATACCATTTTTCATACGAAAAAATTTCGCCAAGCAGAAAGAAAGATTACCCAAAAGGCGATGGAATTTGTTGAATTAATGAGCCTTACAGACGTTATACACGAACCGACTAAGAAACTTCCTTACGGCGATCAGCGGCGAGTGGAGATTGCCAGAGCCCTTGCCACAAACCCGAAACTTTTGCTACTGGATGAGCCAGCCGCTGGGATGAATCCCCAGGAAACTGCAGAACTCATGAGAACAATAAAAGAAATTCATGCCAAACAGAATATGACCATTCTCATTGTTGAACATGATATGCGTCTGGTGATGAATTTGTGTCAGCGTCTTCAAGTTCTGAATCAGGGGCACCTGCTTGCCCAGGGAACCCCAGAAGAAATTCAAAATTCTCCTGAGGTTATTAAAGCCTATCTTGGTTCTCCAAAGGAAAAGCCTCATGCTATCTGTTGAAAACATTGATGTCTACAGGGGAAAAACCCATGTCCTCCATCAGGTGGACATTCATGTCAAGCATGGTGAAATTATCGCGCTGATCGGTGCAAATGGGGCTGGAAAAACAACAACACTAAGAACGATTTCAGGCCTGCTGAACCCGGCAAGGGGAAGAATTCTTTATGCCCCAGGTAAAGGAAAAAGACAAACTGAAATTTCTTCGTTGCCTCCTGAGCAGATTGTTAGCATAGGCGTTTCTCATTGCCCGGAAGGTAGAGGTGTTTTTTCACAACTTTCAGTAAAGGAAAATCTCCTTGTAGGAGCCTATCTGCGAAAAGATAATAAAATAGAACAGGACATTCAGTCCATTTATGAGATGTTTCCTATACTCGAAGAGCGATCAACTCAGGCAGCAGGAAATCTCTCAGGTGGAGAGCAGATGATGCTTGCCCTGGGCCGCTCTCTTATGAGTCGTCCGAAACTTTTAATACTGGATGAGCCATCCCTGGGTCTTGCCCCCCTCGTTATCGAAACCATCTTTAACAAGTTAAAAAAAATCAATACAGAAGGCGTCACCATCCTCATCGTAGAACAGAATGCTATTATGGCGCTCGAGTTGTCGCATAGAGCATATGTTCTAGAGACCGGCAGGGTGACGCTTTTTGGCCGGAGTGAGGACCTTGCCCTTAACCCACAGGTTCAAAAAGCCTACCTTGGAGGTGAATAGTGGACTCTGGGTATATTGCACAGCAGTTGGCCAACGGATTGATACTCGGAAGCATGTACGCCCTTGTAGCAATCGGGTTTTCTATGATATATGGGATTGTCCGACTCATCAATTTTGCCCATGGTGATATTGTCATGATCGGTGCCTTTACAACACTGGGCCTGATGGAAACAGCAGGACTTCCTTTTCCACTGGTGGCATTCGGTGTCCTTCTCACAGGCTGCGGTATGGGAATACTTATCGAGAGGGTTAGTTTTCGTCCTATGCGCGGCGCTCCTCAGGTTACAGGGTTTATCGCCTCCCTTGGTATCTCTATCATGTTGCAGAATCTTGGAATACTCACCCTGAGCGCTCAACCGAGAAACTTTAGCTTCCCAAGTTATATGCAGCATATACTCAATCTAGGGCCGGTAAGTTTCAGAGTTGTTGATCTTGTTATTATTTTAACGGCCTTTTTTCTGATGGTAGCTCTTATTTTTCTCGTTCAAAAAACAAAACTCGGCATTGCCATGAGAGCAACAGCAGAAAATATTGATGTCGCCAGGCTGATGGGTATAGATATCAATAAGACGATCATGGCCACATTTGCAATCGGAAGTGGTCTTGCAGCTATTGCAGGACTGATGTGGGGTGGAAAATTTGGTCAGATAGATCCCCTCATGGGGTATGTTCCGGGGCTGAAATCATTTGTTGCAGCAGTTATCGGTGGAGTTGGATCAATTCCTGGTGCCATTCTCGGAGCCTTCATCCTTGGACTTTCTGAAGTCCTTTTTGTGGGTCTTTTGCCACCTATCTATTCTTCATACAGGGATGCTTTTGTCTTCGGCATCCTGATCATCATCTTGATCGCCATGCCCAACGGACTTCTTGGTAAAGATATTGGGGATAGAGCGTAATGGAATCGAATCGGCCCCGTTACTGTCTTGGTCTCCTGATCATGTTTATGATTATTTTTTCCCTCGGAATTGAAAGGACAGCAAATGATTACATACTTGCTATTGTTAGTTTTACCGGTATCAACATTATCCTTGCCATCAGCCTGAACGTAACAAATGGATTTGCAGGCCTCTTTTCTCTTGGACATCCCGCTTTCATGGCTATCGGCGGCTATACAACTGCTCTTTTAACCTTTTCCATGGAAAAAAAGCCTCTCTTCCTGCCAGATCTCCCCCAGTGGCTGATTCCTGTTTATCTTCCGTTTTTTCCGTCTCTTCTGGTGGGTGGCTGCTTTGCAGCCCTGGTAGCACAAATTGTTGGCATATCTGTCCTGCGATTAAAAGGGCACTATCTTGCCGTAGCAACAATGGGATTTCTTATCATTGTCCAGGTGCTGTTGAATAATGCAGATTCTATCACCCGCGGCCCGCTTGGATTAAACGGGTTAGAAGATTTCACCAACGTTTACTGGGTGGCAGGTTGGGTTGTTGTAACCATATACACATGTTGGAAAATTAAATTCTCTTCCCTTGGAAGATCAATGCTTGCCGTAAGAGAAGATAGCATGGCTGCCAACTCCCTTGGTGTAAACCTGTTTTATACGCGCAATTTTGCCTTTACAGTGGGCGCCTTTTTCGCTGGAGTTGCCGGAGGTTTATGGGGCCATTTGATCACAGCCGTGACCCCTGGCTCATTTTCTCTTATCATGTCATTTAACATCATTGTCATGGTGGTTGTTGGCGGCACAGGAAGTATAACCGGTTCTGTCACAGCCGCGATTATTTTCACTTTAGCCATTGAATGCTTCCGACCACTGGAAGAGAATTTTGGTATTTATGGCGTGGGAGAAATCGTTATTTCTCTGGTTCTTATCCTCATCCTTATTTTCAAGCCCAGTGGCATGTTCGGAACGGGTGAGCCCAATTTCATCACCGGGAAATATAAACCACTTAACCCAACAAACTAGGAATAAGTAACTCATCCCGATAAACGGGATAATGCCTTCACCAAATTTTTTCTGTATACAGTTCAATACCTCCTCAAGGGGCATAAAAATAAGGGAAAAATTTCATAAGGTACTAAAAAAACCTCACTAAGGAGATTGAAAATGAAAAAATGTTTCATGACTATTGGCCTGTTCTTCATGTCCCTGCCTCTTGCAGTCCCCTGCTTTTCTGCAGAACCAATTAAGATAGGTGCGCTATACAGCCTCACAGGAGGTATGTCGTCAATCGATACTCCTTCCCTTCGCGGTGCTGAACTTGCGGTTAAAATTATCAATAAAAATGGTGGATTGCTCGATGGCCGTATGATTGAACTTATCTCTGTCGATGCAAAAACAGATCAGAAAGCAGCTGCACTTGGTGCTAAAAAACTTCTCAGCAATGGTGTTATCGCAGGTATTGGTCATAGCGATCCCTCATTTGTTCTTCCATCAGCTCCCCTGTTCCAGAAAAAAGGTATTCCTTTTGTTACTTCCGGAGCAACTCTTCCGACTCTTCCTATGATGATCGGAGATTGCCTGTTTATGGTACCTTTTGGAGATGATGATCAGTCTTTTGCTATTGCCGACTATTCCTTCAAATCCCTGGGAGTAAAAAATGTTGCCATCTGGACAGACAATTCGATGGATTTTACCAAAACTCTATCTAAATTTTACAAACAACGCATGACCGAACTTGGAGCAAAAATTGTTTTAGAAGACTTTTTCATGATGGGCGACAAGGATTTCTCAGCCCAGATAGCAAGACTTAAAAATGTTTCTCCCCAGCCAGATGCAGTTTTCATCTCATCCATACCCAATGAAGCTGGGTTGACGACAAAGCAGCTCAGGGAGAGCGGACTGACCCTTCCTATTGTGAGTGGAGATGGTTTTGATACTGAACTCATCGTTACAGTTCCAGGAAAAGAACTTGCAAATGACGTCTATTTTTCAACGCATACATACAGAGCCGATCCCAGACCTGAAGTTATTCAATTCATAGCGGACTATGAAAAAGAATATGGCGTGCCCCCGGAAAATGCCTTTGCCCCGCTTGGGTATGATGCAATTGCCCTCATTGCAGACGCTATTACCAGAGCTGGTTCTGCAGAGCCCAAAGCATTAAAAGAGAGCCTTGCTAAAACAATGGGGTTTAAAGCTGTAACTGGTGAAATTTCATATACGCGTCCAAGTAGGGTTCCGGTAAAAGGTGTCTCTATTATCAGCGTTAAAAAGGGAGAATACAATGTGGAAGAGATCTGGTTCCCGACCACAAAATAACTACACGCTAGATGTTCAAAGGAGTATGAAATGCAGACTGTAAAGCTTGAAGAACTGAACGAGCACTCTTTTAAGGAAGGTGAAATTGATAAAATTATCATGGCCATCGGCTCCACGGAAAACCATGGTGCGCACCTGCCATATGGGTGTGATTCTTTCGTAAGCTATGACCTGGCCCATTCCGTGGCATCAGGCCTGAAAAACACGGTAGTTGCCCCTCCATTATGGTTTGGAATGAGTGGTCACTACAGGCATAAGCCCATGTGTATTTCTCTTTCTGATGACACCTTGATAAAAGTCATAAAAGAAATGCTGGAATCGGTTATTCACTGGGGAATAAACAAAGTTTTGATCATTAACGGTCATGACGGCAATATCGCTCCAATTGAGATCGCTGCAAGGCAGATTAAAATTGAACATCCAGAGTTCTGCCTTGCAGTACTTGATGCATGGTGGGTTACAGCAGGAAACCTTCTCCCAAAGAATACCTTTGAAGTTTGGAACGGCATGGGCCACGGTGGTGAAGGTGAAACATCCATAGGACTTGCGATGTTTCCTGAACTTTGTGACATGAATCGTGCCCAAGGCATGATTCCAGAGATGGACAGTAATGTAAAATTAATATGGAACTTTTCGGAATTAACGGATTTTGGTGCCAGCGGAGCACCTGAAAAAGCAACTGCCGAGAAAGGTCACAAAATGAAAGATGTTCTTGTGGAATATATCGTGGATTTTGTCAACCGCATGGATGCCCAAGGATGGAGGTATAAAATAAAATAAACGGATAATTTCTCATTTCACCCGGGGTTTGTTAACCTCGGGTGAGATCGCATATTTAAATAAATGGTTCTCCGAATCAGATAGTTTTGGTCCAGATAAATTTGTGGCGAGTGGCAGAAAATTTTTCTGATTTATACAACTATTAGCTGCTGTCTGCTGTGGTATGTGTCGAATGCAATAATCAAACGGCTATTTACTCTCTATAGATAAGATTTGAACCATTCAACCTGCTTACTCGCAGTCTTTTCAAAAGCTTTACCTTGATAGACCTCATAGTGTGTGTACCCCTCAAGTTCAAAAAACTCTTTTGTTTCATTTGCAGCATCAAAAAGTGCATAAGATTCAGATAACGGATTTACACTATCGCTAGTTACAGTTGTAATCAATATCGGAGCTTTGATATGTGCTAAACCTTCTACTGGGTTGTATCTGAGGGTTTCAGCTATTGTCAAAAATGGGATTTTTATTTTTAATGCGGAAAATTTATCGGCATATTCCTGATAGAGTTTTTTGGACTGCTCGTCACTTAGTACTTTCACTTTAGGTACCATCATTTCTTTGCCGGATTTTACTTTTCTCTTCTCCATTTTTTCAATAGTCGATAGAAAATTTGATTTTTCATCCTCACTCACTGCTGCCACTATTACTCGTTCACCATCTGCAAACGTAAGCTTAACTGACAACGCTTTTGCTCGTGTATCTTCAGATGCCACAACTATTACATTTGCACCACCAAATGCAGCATTTACTTTGCCTATTCCTGATAATGTTGCATATACCGTAAGAATTTCTTTTGTTGACTCTGTAAACATCTTTTATTTCAACATGCTTTTTTCCTGTCAGTCTATTCTTGAGAATTTTTGCTCTACAATGGTCGAAAGTAACTTTTGATATTGTTAGGTTTTCGGGGTAAATACGCAATTACATTGACAAGGAACAAAGTCAACTTACAGAGTCAGATTTCAGGCTGTAACCTCATAGTAGTAGCCTACAGTTGTGGGGTTGGCAGAGAATTACGATCTTTGATGTGGCTACCTTAACGTTCCGATTCAGCGGCGGCACATAGTCAGCTGAATTAGTTGCGTACGCCCGATCGTTTTTTCTCCGCCCTGTCAGAAGCCCTCGAAGACGTTTATACTGCAATCAGGCGAGGTCGAAACGATCAAGGTTCATTACTTTGTGCCACACTGCTATAAAGTCGTGCAGGAACTTCTCCTGGGAGTCCTCACATCCGTAGACTTCTGCCAAGGCACGGAGTTGGGAGTCTGAACCAAAGATGAGGTCGACACGGGTACCAGTCCATTTAAGTTCACCAGTTACACGATCACACCCCTCGAAAACGTCCTCGTCTTCCGAGGTTGCCTTCCACGTCGTCCGCATGTCGAGCAGATTTACGAAGAAGTCATTGGTGAGCGACTCTGGCCGTTTGGTGAAGACACCGTGCTGGGACTGACCGAAGTTACCATTCAAGACTCGCATGCCGCCAAGGAGAACCGTCATCTCAGGAGCGGTCAGCATCAGTAGTTGCGCACGATCAACCAGCAGTTCCTCTGCTGATACGCTGTATTTGGTTTTGAGGTAGTTACGGAACCCGTCTGCGGCCGGTTCAAGTACATGGAATGACACCACGTCGGTTTGCTCCTCCGACGCATCCGTACGTCCTGGCGTGAAAGGAACCGTCACATCATGACCACCATTCTTCGCAGCTTGCTCAACACCTGCACATCCACCCAGGACAATCAAGTCGGCGAGCGAAACCATCTTCCCTCCTGCCTGCGCGCTGTTGAACTCCTGTTGAATTCCCTCAAGAGTCTGCAGTACAGTCGCAAGTTGAGCCGGCTGGTTGACTTCCCAACCATTCTGCGGTGCATGACGGATGCGCGCCCCGTTTGCACCACCACGCTTATCGGAGTCACGGAACGTGGATGCCGACGCCCAGGCTGTCGAGATCAGTTGGGAGACAGACAGTCCCGAGGCAAGGATCTTGCCCTTAAGGTCTGCAATATCCTGCAAGTCGATCAGTTCATGATCAACAGCGGGTACAGGGTCTTGCCAGATCAGTTCCTCCGCAGGGACCTCCGGGCCAAGATAGCGCGAGCGAGGACCCATATCACGGTGGGTAAGTTTGAACCACGCGCGGGCAAAGGCATCCGCGAACTCTTCAGGATTCTCGTGGAAACGCCGAGCGATCGGCTCGTAGATTGGATCCATCCGCAGTGAGAGGTCTGCGGTGGTCATGATAGTCGTAACCCGCTTCGATGGATCGTGAGCAGCCGGTGCGAGATCGTTTTCATTCGGATTCACAGGAACCCACTGCCAGGCACCGGCGGGGCTTTTCACCAGATTCCAATCATAACCGAACAGCACATCGAAATAGCCCATATCCCATTTGATAGGGTTCGATGTCCACGCACCCTCAATACCGCTGCTAATGGTGTCGTCCCCCTTGCCACTGCCGAAACTGGACTTCCAGCCGAGACCCTGGTCTTCGAGGAGAGCGCCTTCAGGCTCAGGGCCGACAAGAGAGGCATCGCCCGCGCCGTGACATTTGCCGAAAGTGTGGCCGCCGGCGACCAGTGCAACTGTCTCCTCGTCGTTCATGGCCATGCGTGCAAAGGTTTCTCGAACGTCCTGGCCAGAGGCGACCGCATTCGGTTCACCGTTCGGTCCTTCTGGGTTCACATAGATCAAGCCCATCTGCACGGCGGCAAGCGGGTTCTCAAGGTTTCGATCACCGGAGTAACGCTGGTCGCCGAGCCAAGTGTCCTCACTGCCCCAATAGATGTCTACTTCCGGCTCCCAGATGTCCTCGCGTCCGCCCCCAAAGCCAAAGGTCTTGAATCCCATCGACTCAAGGGCGCAGTTGCCGGTAAGGATCATGAGATCGGCCCAAGATATCTTGTTGCCATATTTCTGTTTGATCGGCCAAAGCAGCCGACGCGCTTTGTCGAGGTTCACGTTGTCGGGCCAGCTGTTGAGGGGCGCAAGGCGTTGATTACCGGAACCCGCACCACCGCGGCCGTCGCCCATGCGGTATGTACCTGCGCTGTGCCAAGCCATCCGGATGAAGAGCCCCCCGTAATGGCCCCAATCTGCTGGCCACCAGTCCTGTGAGTCGGTCATCAGAGCATAGAGATCCTTTTTTACGGCCTCCAGATCTAATTTCTTGAATTCCCCAGCGTAGTTGAATTCCTCGTCCATGGGATTGGACTTGTTGGAATTCTGATGAAGAATGTTGAGGTTTAATTGGTTCGGCCACCAGTCCTTGTTCGATGTGCCACTGCTGACAGTTGGTTTGGCAGATCTGCCAGTTACCGGACACTTGCTTTCTTCAGTCATTGCAGTCTCCCTTTTTTTGAGGTTTAGTGCCTTACTCCAGAACTTTTGCAATAAAAAAACAGGTAAGCGCAGACTCCGAGAAATCGAGGAAGGTCGTTTAAAATTATATGGCTGAATATACTTTCATGGCACTTATCCAAGCATTCTAAAATTCCGATTTATTCGGGTTAGGGTTATATGGTTTAAACGGGAACAACACTGACCACAGTACTGCTCCCATTTCATGAGTTGTAACTAATCAAAGGCCTGCTCGGTCTTCCACACTTTCCAAACCTTACCAACCAGATCAATCCCCGGTTTTAAGGTAGCCTTACCTGGACGCCAACCAGAAGGTGTGGCCTCAGCACCTTTCGTTTCACGTACCAGTTGGAATGCCTGTAACTGGCGGAAAGTTTCATTTATGTTACGTCCGACCGGTGGGGTCAGTACCTCATATCCCTGGACAACTCCGTCAGGGTCAATGATGAAACGACCACGAGTTTCAACTCCGTTATCTTCATCATATACACCATATACTGTACCAACTTTACCTCCAGCATCAGAAAGCATGGGGAAAGGAACACCACCCTCAACCATTTTACTCAGTTCGTCATCGTCCCACATTTTGTGGGTAAAAATGGAGTCAATGGACATGGAGAGTACTTCTGCGCCCAATTTCTGGAGTTCAGGATATTTTTCAGCGACCGCTGAAATTTCCGTAGCTCAGACAAAGGTGAAATCACCAGGATAGAAACAGAGTAACACCCATTTCCCCAGATAATCTGAAAGTTTAATGTTAACAAATTCTCCTTTCTGATATCCTGGAGCCGCAAAATCCGGGGCTTTCTGACCGACTTTGATCATGGAATGAACCTCCTTCCTTGTTTGTTTTTCATCTGTTGATTTGTTGTCCGGTTCTTCTCCAACCGGCCCTCCTGTGGGTCTGGCACATCCTACGGCTACTTTTTCAGGCATAGGCTCCTCCTACTTAGGGTTGGCTGTAGAGATGACAGCTGGGTCACCCTGTGAAATAGAGTTATTTTTGCTTGCAAAAACTAATTGTCCGCCAAGGTGTCCGGCAACAAGTGCAATGTTGAAATTGAGCAACAACTCTTAATAAGTATAATAGAGCACAATAGTAGCCAGAACCTAAATAAGATGTCGTCTTAATTGGAGAACAAAAAAAACTTACTCCCCATTTTGCTCCAGACACGTGTTGCAGAGACCGTGAAGTTCCAGGTGCCGAGATCGCACCTTTCCAATATCAGCAACTACTTCGGGCAGGGTAACCGTGTCAAAATTCGGCCAATAGACATCTTCCACCTTACGACAATGGTCACAGACAAAGTGGTGATGCGGTGTAAGGTTGATGTCAAAAAGATTACGCTTATTAATAAGATGCAGCTTTCTGGCAATACCTAGTTCGTCGAAAGTGGCGAGTGTGCGATATACTGTATCTATGGCTACAGTCGGCATCCTCTCCTGCAAGCGTATGTGCACGTCTTCCGCCGATGGATGATCCAAGGCAGTCATCAACTCCTTGAAGATTTCCAGGCGTTGATGTGTTAGCTTAATACCAGCGTCTTCACAGATACGTCTAATCTGATCAAGATCACGATTGTTGAATTTTCGCCTTTCCATTGAACATAAATCACATTAAGATTGGTTCTTATTTAAGAAAGTATACCGTGACTAACTTTGTGTCAAGAAATATTCGAAGAAAGTTCAAATGGGAAAAAGGCAATTCTGGTCTCTGGATAAGTTGGAACAGTGGGAATTGTATCTTGGAACAATGTTAGATGTACTCTGGCAAGATCAACTTAGAGGATTGTTGTACCGATTAACTTATTCCTGTCTTTAAGGCGTGACCATGCCCCGTAAACTCACCCCAAATGCAGCAATTTAAATTATTGATGCTTACTGAACATTTCGGATATGGTCTGGAACAACCAATAGGTTTCCCTGACCTGTCCAGAGTGTAAGGGCGAGTTTCAGATTATCAGGAAGATTATGGTTCGCCAGGGTGTATGCGGAGCCGGTTGTGAAGGTTTAATTTTAGTGGCCTTAAAGGATTATCGCTCAGATATCTTGAACACAGTTTTTACCCTTGCCCGAACAGTCTCCTGTCCCGGGGAGATGCTTCCTTCATTATTTCTTGTCCCCGTCGTTTCCATACTAAGAACTACGTTTCTCGGAGCTCTTGAAAAGGAATCAATCTCCTCTATCAATAACGGTTCAAGAACTTGAGCCCCCAACGCCTCGGCAAGCGACACAGCTTTTTCTTTCGCTTTTTTAACAGCGATAACTCTTGTTTCGTTCTGAATAGCGATCCTATTTGATATAGCAAAGACTACAGAATTAATCGTAAGATTGTTAAAGTTAGCTAGTTGTTTCCAGTATTTCTGGTAGTCGTCAAACTCTGTTGTTTTAAAACTTATACTTGTGAACGCAAAATAACCTTCCTTAAGTCTGCTATTATTTCGGTATACTACATTTTCCTTTAACTGCATTCTCGAGGTCTTTACATTATCTATTGTAAGTCCAGATTTTTTGAGATAATTCAGCACACTCGATACATCATCAGAATGATTTTTCGATACATCTACGACAGTTCCGCCAAGAGTTTTTACCGAAAGATTCCAATGAAGTTTATCCGGAGCGACCTCTGTTTCCGCTGTACCAAAAACGACCACGTGAGGGACATCAAACTCTGCATAGCAAAGAGATGCGGGAAGAAAAATAAGCAACAGTTGAATTAAATATATCATCGTTTTCTCCTGCATATATGTAGAAATACATTGGTTGGGTTTTGCCACATTATCTGGAATAATCCAATGAGTTTCAGAGTGAAATCTTCGGCTACCCGATTATATGCTGTTATCTTCAAATCTATTCAATTCTACATTCTTTCGAACATTATCCGGTTTGAATATACGACCATTCATTACTATATAGACACCGGGTACGAGAATCTGGGCCGCAGTGACGGCGCACCCTATATTAAACACTGCGTCACTATCTCGGAATTGAGCCGGATACATAGAGCCAGTCATTACGATCGTTTTATCTGAAATATTCTTAAGTACCTTTGCAGTATCAATCATTGCATCAGTACCGTGGGTGATGACTATTCTTTCCAATGAAGTAGACTCCACTTTCTTCCTTATCAACTCTCGGTCTTTATCTGTGAAATCGAGACTGTCTTTTTTTATAATAGATTCGATCTCATAATCCAGAACAACATTAGCCCGCTCTAAAACCCCCTTCGCTTGTGGGTCTCCAACCTGATATTCTGATTTCTGGTCGAAGTAAA
>JAUVON010000125.1 GCA_030599175.1 Desulfobulbaceae bacterium
GATTGTAATCCTTGAGAAAACCAGATTGAAAAACGAAAAAATAAACCAACAAGGCAGATAATAACAGCCAAACCTAACAGTATATTGATAGTCATAATTTAATCTTTATACCCTCAGTTCCTTTTCCAAACAGTGGAATAATTTTTTTAAATATCAATTCATGTCTGGGAAACTATAGATTTTAACAAGAGTTCACATTCACGATCGATGCTTATCGTCTCTCTTCTCTCAATACTAAAACAAAAACAGCACCCGTCCTTCAATATGACAGGGTGATTCGGGTAATACGTAGAAATTATGACAGGAGTTATTACCGTTCAGCTGTCGTATTTGTAAAGAGAAATCATCGGTGAATATACAGGTTTTCTTATTAAACGTCGAGTATCTATTTGAGAAAAGTAGAATTTTGCTGATCAATCGAAATATATCTGTGACCTTCTGTCATGGTAACTTCAGGCACATGATGGTTCTCTCTGTGTCACTTTTTTTGTGCAATATTCTGTAAATATTTATATCCTGTCGGCATGTGGAGAGAATTTTTTTTGTGCTTAGATGAATATTACCATATGATATCTTGAGGAAAACTATGGAATCAAATCAGTTCGGCGGGGCTGCTAAATATGTTTTGGATCAGGAACTGGCCAAAATTGTAAATATATCGATAGCGCTAGAGATGCCTTTACTCCTTAAAGGAGAGCCGGGGACAGGAAAAACTATGCTGGCCCATGCGATTGCAGATACACTCCGGATGCCGCTTATAGTACTCAATGTCAAATCCAGCATGAAACTGGTTGAGGCACTCTATCAATATGATACCCTTACCCGTTTAAATGACAGCAGGTTTGGTGATTCAGGTCGGGATGTAAGTGATATCGACGCTTATATAAAGATGGGGAAAATAGGTCAGGCCTTTACCAGTGATAGCCGGGTTGTCCTTCTGATTGATGAGATTGATAAGGCCGAATCTGAATTCCAGGATGATATGCTTGATGTACTGGATCAGATGCAGTTTGATATCATTGAGACTGATGAGGTGGTGAACGCAAACCAGAGGCCTGTGTTCATCATTACCTCAAATGCAAAAAAGGATCTGTCTGATCCTTTTCTCGGTCGGTGTAATTTTCACCATATTGCCTTTCCCGATCCTAAAATGATGCGGAATATTATTAATGTCCATTTTCCTGAATTAAACAGGAAACTGGCAGAAAACGCGGTGAATACATTTTACGAATTGAGGAATATGGATGGTATTGAGAAAAAACCGGCAACAAGGGAACTGATAAATTGGATTAGAGCGCTTCTCGTAGATCCGGATTTTAAGCATGGTGATATGCTGCATAAAGAAATTCCTTATCTCGGAGTACTTTTCAAAAAGAGTGGGGATTACCAGAGAGCAACCAGTGTTGGGTTGAAAAAACGGTTTTTCAAAGGATGATGGCGTCGTGAAAAGTCCGATCTCCTGCGTTGTAGGTTTTTGACAGACACTTGGAATACCATATGTATAACCAAGTACCTGTCAAAAAACACTACGCCTTGTATATCGAACTTTTTAACTTAGCCATCTATAACTTTGAATGACCTTTTTACGAGTTCATCAAAGGATGTTTTAGTAAATCATGTTTATTGATTTTTTTTATAAATTGAAAGAGGTTGGCATGGTTGTCAGCCCGACTTCTTTTCTCACTCTTCACAGGGCCATAAATAACGGGCTGGTTAATTCCCTCGATGATTTTTATATTGTTGCCCGTACAGTTTTGGTGAAAAGCGAACGATATTTTGATCTTTATGATCAGGTTTTTGCGCATGTTTTTCAAGGGATGGAGTTACCCGAGGCTGATGACTTTGAGTTTGATTTTCTGGCCAACAGCATGTTGCAGGAGTGGCTTCAAAACCCGAAATCCATTGCTGACAGTCTGGGGGTTGATGAGAAAAAACTGAGTACAATGTCCCCCGGGGAGTTGCTCGAGTATTTCAAAGAGCGACTGAAGGATCAGCAGGGGAGGCATGACGGTGGTTCGAAGTGGATTGGCACAGGCGGGACATCTCCCGTGGGTCATTCGGGTTATCATCCTGGCGGCATGCGTGTCGGAGGGCAATCACGCAACCAGAGTGCTGTCCAGGTGGCTGCGGAGCGCAGATATAAGGATTATTCCACAGAGGGGCCTCTTACCCAGAATTCTATCGGGGAAGCGCTGAAGAGACTGCGGAATCTTGTACCGAGAGGGGCAAAAGATCAGATCAATGTTGATGCCTCTATATATCAGACTATGAAAAACGGTGGTGAAATTGAGCTGGTCTTTGAAAGGGGGATTGTCGATCGGTTGAAAATTATTCTGGCCATAGATAATGGCGGCTGGTCAATGGAGCCTTATGTTCATATTGTGCAGACTCTTTTCAACTATTCAAAATCACAGTTTAAAGATCTTAAAACCTACTTTTTCCATAACACTATTTATGATTATCTCTGGGAGGATCCTGCCCGGTACAGCAAACCGGTGAAAATCGATCAATTTACACGACTCGACCCGGATACCCGTCTGATTATAGTGGGTGATGCTTCGATGGCTCCCTATGAATTGATGGCTGCAGATGGCTCGATTTATGCGATGGAAAGAAGCGGGAAACCGAGCATTGAAAGGCTGAAATACCTCGCGGATACATTTAGTCACGGCATATGGCTGAATCCCATTCCAGAAAGAAACTGGGGATATACTCGTACCATTGATGTAATTCAAAATATTTTTCCCATGTTTGAGCTCTCCCTGGACGGTTTAGAGAAGGGTGTTGGGCAATTAATGAGCCATCGAAATTGAGGTTTTTACGAGTTTATCAGTAGTAAGAGTGACATTATCAGTTTTGATATTACTTTCTATCCTGTTAAGGTGAAGAGTGCCTGTTATCAGCGGTTTAAAACGTATGAAAACAGTTAAATTGAATTAAGGGTGATAAAAGTGATTTCATTCAAGCCAAACTGTCTGCCCTTGCTCATTGGCAGTCTTCCAACCGCCAACCACAGGGCAGCTGCCGAGTTAATATTTGACTACACGCCGCAGATCCCTATCTGGCCACAACTTCCGGTGTTGAAAGAGGAGGGGATGATCCTGCAGTATATTCCCGGTTTCCCAGGAATCACCATGAATGACGGGAAACTATTTATCGATACAGAGAAGGAAGGGTTTGATGAGGAACTCCTTGCCTTTTATGAAGAGTATATAATGGTGTCCGAAGGTGGGGCTGAAATTGATGAATCTAGATTTGCCCTTTCCCGGGATGTGGCTAACGGGTTTTACGAATTCTTACAACTTGCCGAAGAGAAAAAGGGTAATCTTGTTGCATTAAAAGGGCAGACTACAGGTCCGGTTACATTTTGTACCGGACTTGTCGATCAGGCCGGCAGAGCGATCTTTTATAATGACCAGTTGCGTGATGCTGCAATCAAACATCTGGCGATGAAGGCAAAATGGCAGATTAGCAAAATGGCCACCCATTGTGATCGGACAATCATGTTTTTTGATGAACCCGGACTCGCCGGGGTTGGTTCTTCAGCGTTTATTACAATCACCGATGATGATATCATTTCCTGTTTATCTGAAGTGTTTGAAGCAGTTCGTTCAGAAAACGGTCTTAACGGTGTTCATGTATGCGCTAATACTGAGTGGTCCATTATCTTTGAATCAGGTGTGGATATAGTCAGTTACGACGCCTATGCCTACTTTGATAAGCTCATCCTCTACGGGGAACATTTGAAAGCGTTTTTTCGAAAAGGCGGGATACTGGCAACCGGAATAATTCCGACAACGCCCGAATTTATCGATTCTGAAACGGTTGAATCTCTGACAGAGAAATGGCAGAGCCAGACGAAGCAACTTGTTGCCCTGGGTATTCCTGAAGAACGTGTCCATGAACAGACATTAATCACCCCAAGTTGCGGTACCGGCACAGTTTCTGCCAGTCAGGCTCAACGAGTGCTCGAGCTGACAAAGGCAGTTTCTGAGAAAATCAGGGGGTAGCAGGTGCATTGCCTAGGAGGTTGTCCGAGAATAAGTATTTTTTCTCAAATCGAGGTTTTTCGAAAAAATAAGCACAGTCATATAAGTGATATTACGAGCATTATTTTTTTAAAATAACGAAGAGTTGAGGAGAAATGCATTCTCGGACAACCTCCTGGAGATTATTCTGGAAATGAGTTTGTTATAAGTTGTTTCTTTTTTGCCGGTGTGAGTCGTTTGATCTGGTATTCACGGCTGGCAGCTGCAGAACGAGATTGTACAGCTTCGCGATAAACCAGCTCTACCGGTTGTCGGGGGCGGGTGTATCGTGCCCCCTGTTTTGGGGAGTTATGTTCCTTCAGTCTCCTGCTGAGGTTTGTTGTGATACCTGTGTAAAGCGTGAAGTCTCTGCATTGCACGATATAAACATACCAGGGAGATCGGGAGCTTTTAGTCTGGTTCATTGCAAAATTCTAGTTTTTACGAATTTGTAAGTGTTGATGAGTTTGTCTTTTTAGATACTGAAACCCTAACTGGTGTATTAAATCGTCTCCATGAGTACTGTTAACGGAAGTGAAAAATTTGAGAAGCAGGTTCTGACGGAACACTTAAGAGAGTTGCGCAGTTGCCTGATAATCTCTTTTGTGGCTGTCTTTATCGGGTTCTGCCTCTCCTATATGGTCATTCGTCCCATCGGGACATGGTTTTTCAAACCTCTTACCGAAGTGTTGCCGGATGGAACGTCTCTTATTTTCACTTCATATCAAGAGGGGTTTTTTTTTATCTAAAGTTGGCCCTGGTCTGTGGTCTTCTTCTGGCTTGCCCTGTGATCTTTGCACAGATATGGCGCTTTGTTGCACCGGGACTTTTCAAACATGAAAAGCGGATTCTGGTTCCTTTTTCTTTCCTTTCGACGTTTTGCTTTATAGGCGGGGCGGCTTTTGGTTATTTCGTTGTTTTTCCGCCTGCGTTCCGTTTTCTGGTTGGCTATAATAACGAGTTTTTGACTTCTCTGCCCGCTATAAGTGAATATTTTTCTCTGGCGACCCGGCTCCTTCTGGCTTTTGGTGTGATTTTTGAAATGCCGATATTTATGGTATTCCTGGCAAAGGTGGGAGTTGTTAATGTCGGGTTTTTAAACCGTAATAGAAAATATGCCATTCTTATTAATTTTGTTATTGCTGCCATCCTGACCCCTACCCCCGATATTGTCAATCAGATGATGATGGGAGTACCCCTGATGATACTTTATGAAATCAGTGTGGTTGCTGTCTGGCTCTTTGGCCGAAAAGGGTTTGGCGGGTTTGATGTAACCCCGGAGGAAGACGGAAAGGTGTAGGTGAGAAGCACTCCTGACTGGATTTATTATTGTTGTTGCGGTATAAATAAAAGGAAATAAAATATAAATTCCATTGGATATCAGCAATGTCCAGTAAAAAGCGGAAGAAAACAACGCACAAATCCATACAATATGTGTTGCAATTTTCTAACCGGACACTGCTGATTGGATATATATCATTTTCCGGCAAAGACTTCTTTTGGCCGAAGAGGAGTATAAACCTGAAAGACTTTACTGAACATATAGTCCTGAGGGACTGTATTGAATATTAAATATGGAGGTGTTTTATGGGTATGAACACGGATTTTGAAAAATTGATCACTATTGGCAGACCGCCGAACATCACCAGACTCTTTCCCCATTCTCAAGCATTGATTGTCAGTGGAAAGGTGATTGACCAGGCAATGGTCGCTAAAGGCAAGGCGATGACTATCGCCGCTAACGGCAGGAACTCCTTTGTTATTCGAGGCGCCCTGCAGGCTGCCCAGCGTGCAGATGCAGTACTGCTTATAGAAATTGCCAAATCGGAGTCAACCTACTGTCCCGTTAATTTTTTCAATATTGCCCTCTATGTGGATAGCGTCTGCAATGAACTCGGAATAACAATTCCAGTAGCCATCCATGCGGATCATTACGGCATCAAGAGCAAAGAAGATATTTCCTATGCGAAAATGGAAATTCCTTCCATGTTTGGAGCCGGTATAACCTCTATAGCTGTGGATGCATCCCATATGGAGGATGACAAAAACTTGTTGGCCAATATTGAACTGAATGAATTTATTCCCGGCTGGGCCGGATTGGAGACTGAGGTCGGAGAGATTAAGGGGAATCAGGGGCTTTCTACTGTCGATGATGCCTCTTTTTTAATAAAAGGTCTCAATGCCCATGGAATATTTGCTGACTGGATTGCCTTAAATAACG
The DNA here is from genome assembly GCA_030599175.1 of Desulfobulbaceae bacterium. Lineage (GTDB taxonomy): Bacteria > Desulfobacterota > Desulfobulbia > Desulfobulbales > Desulfocapsaceae > Desulfomarina. Next base: position 6,250 of record JAUVON010000125.1, read on the forward strand.
GATCATCTCATGGTTTGGAGGCAAGCGGCCAGGGTATCCAGGTGGAATTGACCTCTGAAATTCATAAGGCTCTCGAACCATATTGTGTATCCGGGGCACAGCATGGCACATCAGGCAATAATTCAGATAAGCTGCGGGCAATTACCGGGACTACCAATACGACCAAAGCAAATGTTGCTACTGCCCTGCAGATGGTTTCCTGGGGGCTTGAAGTGAATGACTATGGCAATGCGCTGCAGGATGCGAATGGTGATTTTATCAAGGCAGAAGGGCAGGGAATGTCTGGAGAAATGTGGGAGCGTATGACTGCATATGCGGATGAGCACAGTATCAAGGGGGGCAATTATAAAAAACTGAATCTTCCCTTTGAGATTCATCTGTGTGCCCAGGATGAAAAGATTCGTGGTCGCATGGTTAAAGGGGTTGAAGAATTTGTTTATAATATGCTGGTGAATGTCTTCAATGCAGAAGGAACGGCAACCCTTGCAAAAGAGGCTATTTTGAAAGCTGGCTCTTACGACCTTGGCCCAAAGGGCAGGAAGATCGAGGATGTTACCGACTGGACCAGGGAAAAGATCATTGCAAGAGCCAAAACCCTTGATGTAGACAAGGGGCCGGATGGTGACTTTGATGATTGATGGCGTTGTAAAAAGTCTTCATCTTGTTCGTTGTTACAATTTTTCTATCATTACGACGTACCGTATGTACGCCGAAATAATAGAAAAATTGCACGCCTCCAATATAAAGCTTTTTACTTCTCCATTGAAATTGAGCTTTTTACGAGTTTATCACGATTGATCGGCAACTTATTATATAATATCTGAGAGCGTAATGAAGAAAATTTTAGTAACCGGTGCAGCCGGTTTTATCGGTGCTCATCTCTGCCATAAGCTGATCGGCAGTGGGGTGGAAGTCGTTGGCCTGGATAATATGAATGACTACTACGAGCCGCAATTGAAATGGGATCGAATGGCTGATCTTACAGGCGGGAGTGACAGGTTTACCCATGTCAATATAGAACTATCCGACAGAGACGGTGTTAAGAATATTTTTGAACAGCATAAGTTTGACGCTGTGGTTAATCTTGCTGCCCAGGCAGGGGTTCGTTATTCTCTTATCAACCCGCACTCTTATGTGGATACCAATATTGTAGGTTTTGTGAATCTCCTTGAAGGCTGCAGGCATAGCGGCGTTAAACATTTTGTGTTTGCATCGTCCAGTTCTGTTTATGGGGCTAATACAAAAATGCCGTTTTCTGTTCATGATAATGTGGATCATCCGGTATCGCTCTATGC
>JAUVON010000118.1 GCA_030599175.1 Desulfobulbaceae bacterium
AGACCAGAGATCCCTTCAAGGTTCTGGTGGCAACCATACTCTCTGCCCGGACAAAAGATGAAACAACCGCCAAAGCTTCTAAAAAACTCTTCCGCCTTGCCCCGGATAGAAAAACTCTTAACCGCCTGGAGGAAGATCACATTGCAAAACTCATCTACCCCGTCGGATTCTATAAAAACAAAGCGGGTTATCTGTCAAAGCTCCCTTCCGCCCTTGAAGAATTTGGGGGAAAGGTGCCGGACACGATTGAGGAACTCATCACCCTTCCGGGGGTCGGCAGAAAAACTGCCAACCTCGTAGTGAGCGTCGCCTTTCAGAAACCGGCCATATGTGTTGATACTCATGTGCACAGAATATTAAATATCTGGGAATATGTGGAAACCGATACACCACTGAAAACCGAAATGGCCCTGCGAAAAAAACTGCCAAAAAAACACTGGATAACAGTCAATTCAACCCTGGTCGCTTTCGGCCAATCTATCTGCCGTCCAATCAGCCCACACTGTGATATCTGCGCCCTTGCAGGGAAATGCCCGCAAAACGGTGTCAAACCAAGGAAGATACCCGGTCAAAAAAGGGATAAAAATCAACCTCTCAAGTTTATTTCCTGGAATGTCAATGGCATCAGGGCTTTGGAGAAAAAAGGTTTTATTGACATTCTTCCCGATCTTGATGCCGATGTTATAGGTATCCAGGAGACTAAGGCTCAACCTGATCAGCTTTCGGAGGAATTAAAAAATATCCCGGGTTACACCTCATACTGGCACAGTGCGGAAAAAAAAGGGTACTCGGGGGTTGCCTTTTACAGCCGCCAGACGCCTCTTGCCATTCATGAAGGTCTCGGGCAAGAGGAATTTGACAGTGAAGGTCGTGTTCTAACTCTGGAGTTTAATACCTACTATCTCGTTAATATATACTTTCCAAACAGCGGAGACAAACTCAAACGACTCGACTTCAAACTCCGCTTTAACGACACTCTTCTGACTTTTGCCCAGGAGCTTGGTCGCAAAAAAGATGTCATCCTCTGCGGGGATTTCAATGTCGCCCATAAGGAAATAGATCTTAAAAACCCTAAGAACAACGTAAAAAATGCCGGGTTTACCCCTGAGGAACGGGCCTGGATGGACAGCTTCATTGAGGCCGGTTTCACCGATACATTCCGCATCTACAATCAGGAAGCGGATCAGTATTCATGGTGGAGCTACCGCTTTAATGCACGGGCCAAAAATGTCGGCTGGCGTATTGACTACTTCTGTGTCGATGAGTCCGCCAGGAAAAAGGTGCAGAATGCTGCCATCCTGCAGAAGGTTACAGGGTCGGATCATTGCCCTGTGCAGCTTGAATATCTGGCCAAATAAACGGTCAGAGGGAAAACAGAGCCGGGCGGTGTTTTTGGATATATTCGATGACTTTTCTCGGCCCCGCCGAAAAACCAAACTGTTCCAGTTCTTCCGGGAAGATCCAGCGATAGTCATCGGCTGCCTTGAGAATCGGTTCTATATCATCTCCCTGCAGTCTGCAGTGGTAACAGTGGAGAATACTTTTATATCGGGTGTAATGGTGGGTTACTGTTTTGATGGGATCAATGACATCCACCGCAAATCCGGTACACTCCAAAATTTTGTCTGCAACCGCATCTTCTCTTTCCCCCTCCTTCAGCTCTCCTCCAGGAAATTCCCACAACCCTCCCCATATATCATTCTCTCTTCTCTGCAAGAGTAGAATGCGCTTCTTATGGAAGATAATCCCTGACAGTCGCTGAACTGTTGTTATTTTCTTTGATTTTTCGGTAATTGGCCGCTTATTGACAGTATCCCGGTCAAGGGCAAGACAAAACCCGGAAAGAACACATAAACTGCACTTTGGGGTTTTTGGGGTACAGACGAGTCCGCCAAGCTCCATCAAAGCCTGGTTGTACAAGCGCGACTGCCCCACCGGCAACAACTCATTTGCTATTCTTGCAATCTGATCCTTTGCCTTCTTCTCTTTGACCGGCACATCGATATCAAAAAGCCTGGCATAAACACGGGTGACATTAGCGTCAATAACTGCAACATCACGGTTTCCGGCAACACTTGCAATCGCCGCAGCAGTATAGGGCCCTATACCGGGCAACTGAATAAGCTGGTCATAATCACAGGGAACCTCTCCCGCAAAATCTTCAACGATAATTTTCGCCGCCATATGCAGATTTCTGGCCCTGGAATAATAGCCAAGCCCCTCCCAATATTTCAGGATCTCCTGCTGCCCGGCATCTGCCACTGCAATGGTGTCTGGGAAACGGTCGACCCAGCGCTCAAAATAGGTTACTCCACGTGCCATCTGGGTCTGCTGCAGCATTATCTCAGAAATCCAGATATGATACGGGTTATAGGTGTGCCGCCAGGGAAGATCACGATGATCTTTCTTAAACCAATTGATCAGTGAATCCTGCAGGGAATCAGGAAAACCGCCTGTCTTCTTCAGTTCTGAGAGAGTCAAGCAGCTACATCTTTTTGAAAAGCTCAAGAGTCCTTTCCCGGCTCATCAGCTTCTTCCAGTCCGGGCCGAGACAATTCTCCCAGAGGGGGACAAGGCCGAGAGCAGTGGTGACCATAAGATCGAGTGCTTTATCATCCATGTTAACCGTCAACTTCCTGGGAAGGGTAATGTTGTGTTTCTCCATCATTCGGCGAAACTCCGTCACCCCTTCCGGGTAAAACTCTTCAAGATAGTCAAAAGCTATGCAGCAGCCAATTCCATGATGAACACCCAGCACATAGGAGAGACCGTAGGAAAGCGCATGGCAGGCCCCAACCTGGGAGTAGGCAATACTCATGCCGCCAAAATAGGATGCCATCATCAGCTTGTCATCCTTGTCCGGGTGGTTCTCAAGAAAGACCTGGCGGCAGAGATCAATAGATTTTTCGCCATAGGCCTTGCTGAATTCATTTATAAAGGTTCCCTGCAGAGACTCTACATCATGGATATAACAGTCCATTCCTGTATAAAACCACTGATCCTTCGGCACATCGGCTATAAGTTCCGGATCGAGCAGAATCTGATGAAAAAGAGTGTAGTCCGAGTTAATGCCCAGTTTTTTGACAGGCCCTGTCAGGATTGTTGTACGGGATATCTCTGCTCCGGTGCCTGCAAGAGTCGGCACGGCAACATGATAAATCGATGGATTCTGGATCAGATCCCAGCCCTGGTAATCTGTCGAAGAGCCCGGGTTATTCAGCATAAGTGAAATAGCCTTTGCAATATCCATTGTACTGCCACCACCGATACCAACGATACCGTCAGGGACAATTTCGCTGTAAGTAGCAATTTTCTCCACAAGCTGATCGATATATGTTGTCTTTGGCTCGTCGTCGACATTTACCCTTAGGAGGAGATCATTACCCTCCATGGGCAACCTGCTTTCCAGTGGTTTCCCTTCAAAAACATCATCAATGACGAAAACAAAATATGACCCTTCTGTAACCCGCTTGGGAGCAATAATATCACCAAGCTGACTGAATGAGCCTCTGCCAAAAATAATATTAGGTACTATGCTGAAATTTCTATACATGGACTATTCCATTTTGGAATTAATAAAAGTTTCCGTTGTCAACTCACCATCTATCAGATCCCTGCTTTCTGATCAATAGTAATTAATCCTTAAGTCCTGCTTTATACCATTTATACGTATCCTTTAATCCTTCAGAAAAGCTCTTTAACGGCTTCCAGCCGAGCTTATTTATACGACTGCTATCCAATAATTTTCTTGGCGTACCATCGGGCTGATCCTTATTATATACTGTTTCTCCCTAAAAACCGACTAGCCTTGCAATAATCTGAGCCGTCTCTTTGATAGTGAATTCTTCCCCGCTGCCAACATTAAGAAACGAAGGGCATTCTCCTTCAAAATTGAACTGATCCAGATTCATAACATAGAGTGATGCTGCCGCCATATCGTCAACATGTAAAAATTCCCGCTGCGGAGACCCTGAACCCCAGAGGCACACTTTCGGAGCAAAAGACCGGTTGAGTCGGCCATTTACTGAAGAATATCCAATGGCCTCCTGGATATCAGCGGGAATTTCGCCATAGACATGTTCATCTTGTTGTATTGCCTCAAGATCACCGTTCATCGCGAGCATCGCCAGATAATATTTCCGAATCATCGCCGGAATGACATGGCTGTTTTCCAGATGATAGTTATCTCCAGGGCCATAGAGATTGGTCGGCATAACGGAACGATAACTGGTGCCGTATTGATAATTATATGACTCACACATTTTTATACCGGCGATCTTGGCAATGGCATAGGGTTCATTCGTCTGCTCAAGGATACCGGTTAGAAGATATTCCTCCCTCATGGGCTGAGGAGCAAACTTGGGGTAAATACATGAACTGCCCAGAAAAAGCAGGTATTCAACTCCACCCTTATATGCCTCATGGATGACATTCGCCTGAATCATCAGGTTTGTATAAATAAAATCGGCACGATAGATATTATTGGCATGGATTCCACCAACCTTGGCCGCGGCAAGAACCACCCTGTCTATCTTTTCGGTCTGAAAAAACTTACGCACCTGAGACTGGTCTGTCAAATGCAGTTCATTATGGGTTCGGGTGATAATGTTTTTACAGCCAAGTTCAATCAGTTGCCGAACAATGGCTGACCCCACCATGCCGCTATGACCTGCTACAAAAATACGATCCTCAGGAGTCAAGCGTGAAGAATGGGGAGAAGACGTGGGATTATTCATGATGATTGAGGACAGTAAACCCCTCATTTTTGCAGAGTTCATCCCGCCTGGCATCTTCAAGATCAAAACGCATCATCTCAGCGACAAGTTCGCTGAATGTGGTTTTTGGCTCCCAGCCAAGTTCTTCTTTGGCCTTAGTTGGATCCCCAAGCAGGGTTTCAACCTCTGTGGGTCTGAAATATCGAGGGTCTACACGAACAATAACATCACCAACCTTCATCACATGGTCGGTCCCTTTCCCAGGCACACTTTCAATAACCCCGACTTCTTCAACGCCAAACCCCTCCCATCGTAGCCCAACTCCCAACTCGGCAGCTGCACCATTAACAAAATCTCTCACCGAATGCTGCACTCCGGTGGCAATGACGAAATCTTCAGGACTCTCCTGCTGCAGCATCAGCCACTGCATCTCCACATAGTCCTTGGCATGTCCCCAGTCGCGTCTGGCATCCAGATTTCCCAGATACAGACAATCCTGCAATCCCAGGAAAATCCTTGCCAGAGCTCTGGTTATTTTTCTGGTGACAAAAGTTTCTCCACGCAGTGGGGACTCATGATTAAAAAGGATGCCATTACAACCATAGATACCATATGCTTCACGATAATTGACTACTATCCAGTAAGCATACATCTTGGCAACTGCATAGGGTGAACGCGGATAAAACGGTGTCTTTTCAGTCTGGGGAGTTTCCTGCACTTTACCGAACAACTCAGAAGTGGAGGCCTGGTAAAATCGCGTCTTCTCAGTTAGGCCAAGAATTCGAATAGCTTCAAGTACACGCAAGGTACCTAACGCATCCGAATTAGCTGTATATTCCGGCTCCTCAAAAGAAACAGCCACATGGGACTGGGCAGCAAGGTTATAAATCTCATCAGGCTGCACCTTACCAATGATATGAATCAGGCTGGAAGAGTCGGTCAAATCACCATGATAGAGAATAAAATTCCTCTCTCCCGCATGCGGATCCTGGTAAAGATGGTCTATCCTGTCTGTGTTAAAAAGAGAAGCTCTTCTTTTGATGCCATGTACCTCATATCCTTTTTTCAACAGAAACTCCGCCAGGTAGGCTCCATCCTGCCCGGTAATGCCTGTAATCAACGCTTTTTTCATTGTATTCTTCATATTTGAATTGAACGTCCACGCCCAATACCGTAATAGACTAATCCTATTGCCTCTACCCTTGCCGGATCATACAAATTTCGCCCGTCAAAGATCACCTTGTCCTGCAACTCTGTTTTCAGTTGCTCAAAGTCAGGCACCCGAAAGCTTTTCCACTCGGTAACTATAACCAGTCCGTCCGCACCATGTAAGGCCGCTTCTTTAGTCCCCATCAACCGCAGATCATCTCTTGTCCCATAGATCCGCTGAGCCTCCTCCATTGCCTGGGGATCATAGGCCTGCACCCGGGCACCAGCCGCCCATAACGCCTCCAGGAGTACCCTGCTTGAAGCTTCACGCATATCGTCTGTGTTCGGTTTAAAAGACAAACCCCAAACAGCAAAGGTTTTACCGGCGACTCCACCACTGTAAAAGGAGGAAATATGACTGAAGAGTTTCTCTTTCTGCTTGTAGTTTACACTCTCCACCGCCTTCAGGATCTTTGCCTCGAAGCCGACCTCATTGGCAGATCTTTCCAGCGCCTGCACATCTTTCGGGAAACAGGATCCACCATAACCGCACCCGGGGTAGATGAACTGGTAGCCGATACGGGAATCAGAGCCGATCCCTCTGCGCACCTGCTCAATATCTACTCCCAGTTTTTCCGCCAGATTGGACATCTCATTCATAAAAGAGATCTTAGTCGCAAGTAAGCAGTTGGCTGCATATTTGGTAAACTCTGCACTGCGTACATCCATAACCATAATTTTATCAAAACTGCGACTAAACGGTTCGTACAGTTCCCGTATTTTTTCTTCTACCTCGTCACTGTCGGTTCCAACAATAATCCTCTCCGGCCGCATACAGTCTTCAAGCGCTGAACCTTCTTTTAAAAATTCCGGGTTGGAAGCTACATAAAAAGATGCATCAAGAGTTCTTCCTTCAAGAATTTCACTCATATGCGCTTTTACCTTATCTGCGGTACCCACAGGGACAGTTGACTTGTTAATAACAATCTTATTATCGCTCATAAACTCGGCGATCTTTCCGGCAACTGCAAGCACATACTGTAAATCTGCGCTCCCGTCCTCATCAGGCGGAGTACCCACAGCGATGAATTGAAGTTCGGCGTGATCCACACCTCTTTTCGCGTCGGTGGTAAAATCAAGGCGCTTTTTCTCATAGTTTTGCAATACCAGATCAGACAACCCAGATTCAAAGATTGGAATTGTTCCTTTTTTCAAACCTTCTATCTTCTTCTCATCAACATCTACACAGCAGACATGATGCCCTACATCTGCAAGCACTGCCGCCTGCACGAGACCAACATACCCGACACCGAATACTGTCACATTCATATCATCCTCAAATCTAAAATTCAGTTATAATAAAGTATGATGGCTTCGCAAAAAACTAAATCCATCGCCATTCCGTCATTCCCGCGCAAGGTGGGAGATAGCGCAGACTTCGATCTAGTCATTTCAACACCTTCTGGATTCCCGCCTGCGCGGGAATGACGAAAATTTGGCAAAGTATAGTTTACACGGTTTCATCAAGTATAATATTGACGGCTGAATAATATCCATCAACCTGAAACAAATCAACCCTGGCATCATTCTAAGAAGGTTTTCCCTCTTACATCACTTTTCATGCCCGCCTTCAAACAATATATCCCTTTTCTTCAAGATAGAGTAAAATCTCCTGCACAGCCTCCTTGGGCGTTATATCGGCAGTATCGATGGTTAATTCCGGACTGGACGGAGGTATATATGGATCAGTGACCCCGGTTACTCCTTTCACTTTTCCAGCTCTTGCCTTGGCATATAAACCTTTTCTGTCACGCTGTTCACAAACCTCT
>JAUVON010000176.1 GCA_030599175.1 Desulfobulbaceae bacterium
GCCTTAGGAGCCTGTCCGAGAATGCATTTATCCCCAACTCTTCGTTATTATCGAAAAAATAATGCTCATCATATCACATATATGTCTGCGCTTATTTTTTTGAAAAACCTCGATTTGAGAAAAAATGCCTATTCTCGGACAAGCTCCTAGATTTGTTTGTTTGGGCTTTGACGCTATAGCCCCTCTCTATGCGACAAAGACAAAACGGACAAAGATGAGGTGCTGGTGAACTCTTATGTCGGGTTTGCATCTGCAAGGCGGGTAATTGTAATCATCTTCAAATGTCTGTCACTGGCGCTTTTCACTTGAAAACGAAAACCCGACACCTCGACAGCATCTCCCGCCACTGCCAAACGTCCAAGGGAGTGAATAACAAGGCCGCCGATGGATTCATAGGGACCCTCAGGGAGTTGTATGTCAAACTGTTCTTCAATCTTTTCAATATCGGCCCTCGCATGTACTTTAACTGTGTTCCGATCGATTACCTCCACCTCGTCCTGCTCCAGGTCATATTCATCATCAATCTCGCCGACAATCTCTTCCAGAATATCTTCCAGGGTTATCAGGCCGCGAATAGTACCAAATTCATCAGTGATCATAGCCATATGTGCTTTGCGCTTTTGAAATTCGGGCAACAAATCAACTATCAGCTTGGATTCGGGAATGAAATGGACAGGGCGCAGATATTTTTCCAATGTCGCCTCTTCCTTTCTCGGACGAATACAAAACTCAAGAAGGTCTTTGGCATGAACAACACCAATCACCTGATCCGGATTTTCCCGGTAAACGGGTATTCGTGTCAAGCCGTTATCAATTACAATATCGATAAGCTCAGAGACAGGGGAAGCCTCATCAAAAGAGACGACCTCTGCTGCCGGTGTCATGATTTCTGTTGCCAGGGTTTCTCTGAAATCAAAGATAGAACTAATCATCTTCTCTTCCAGGCTGGATATTAAACCGTGTTCCTCACCCTCTTCAAGAAGCTCGTGAATTTCATGCTCAAGGTCTTCTTTTGTACCGGGTCTCCTGAAAGTGACAAATGACCACAGTTTTGACAGAATAGATTTTTGTTGTGTGGAATCCTGTTCTTCAGTTACTGTATCGTTTTCCATTTGAGAATTTTGTATGACTTTCTGTAACCAGCATCTGTTTGACCTGAGAAGCCGATTAAAATTGCGCTCCTAAGAGCTTGACGCCCATCCAATCGGTCAAAATTACTTTCTTCTGTGTGATATACAAATAATTAGCCCGGCAGAAAAGGTAAATTGAAAAAAACTTTGCTATAAACACCAGTACAAGATAAAAATTAACATTTTTACTTTTCTAATCAGTATGTCATGACTATAATGGTAATGATTTCAGGTGCTATAGTTTTGATGGCGTCGTAAAAAGTCCGATCTCCTTCGTTGTAGGTTTTTCTCAGAACCTCAACATACCATATGTATTGTTGAGGGCCTGAAAAAAACACTACGCCTCGTATATCGAACTTTTTGACTTAGCCATCTGTAACCTCGAATAACCTTTTTACAAGATCATAAAACTCTGATGGCGTCGTAAAAACTCATTTCAATCGTCATTCCCGTGCAAACGTGAATAACAGAATGGTGGCAAATTTGAAAGGAAAGGTTCTCATAGCCAATCGTGGTGAAATCGCGGTTCGTATCATGAATGCTTGCAAGGATCTGGGTCTCGACTACGTTGTTGTTTACACAGATGCTGATAAAGACTCTGAGCATGTCCAGCGTAACATAACCACCGGCGAAGGACAAAATGCCTGGCGGATAACGAGTTATACCGAACCCAATGATGTTTTTGCAGTAGCCGATCATACAGGCTGTACCGCAATACACCCCGGATACGGCTTTTTCTCGGAAGACTTCCGTTTTGCAAGAAGAGCAACCATTCGCGACCGTAGTCTCACCTTCATCGGCCCGAACTGGCAGGTAATCCGTGACCTGGGCGATAAAATCAATACCAAAAAAGTTGCCAACGAGTTGGGGATCCCAACTATACCGGGTACGGATTCTCCTATTTACAACGAAATGGAGGCAGAAGAGATTGCAGCCCGGCTCCTTGCAGAACAGAGAGGGGAGGGAATTGATAATCCTTCAATCCTGGTGAAAGCTGCGGCCGGGGGTGGAGGAATGGGTATTGAAGAGGTCACCGAGATTGAACAGTTCCGAAGGATATACAGGCAGCTGCAGAATTATGCCAAGCGACAGTTTGGAGATGGAGGCGTACTCATCGAGCAGTGTTTACGAGACTATAACCACCTGGAGGTTCAGCTTGTATGCTCCAGACATGGTGAACGTATCCACTTCGGATCAAGGAACTGCACAATCCAGTCAACCGGTCGGCAGAAACGTGTTGAAGCTGCTCCCGGTTTCCACGACTCCTGTTTCGAATACGATTTCGATGAAAAAAAACTCCTTGACCAGATAGTCGAATATTCCCTGAAACTGGCAGCACACGTCAACTATGACAATGTCGGCACCTGGGAATGGATAGTCAGTAGATCAGGCCAGCCATATCTTCTTGAAGTAAACACACGTATCCAGGTTGAAAATGATGTCTCTGCCCGAATAAGTTATCTCAATAATGAACACCCCAATCTGATCCGTGAACAGATTCGCATCGGGCTTGGAGAAAAGATTGGGTATAATCAAAGTGATGTTACATTTAAAGGTGCATCTATTGAACTGCGTATTGTTGCAGAGGATACACGCCGGGGGTTTGCACCCTGGATCGGAACCATCACCGAATTTACATTTCCCGATCATAACTGGTCTGAAGTATACTCTCATGTGCCGTTTGACAGACCCTACCCCATCCCGAGTGATTTTGACCCCAACCTTGCCCTGGCACTGGTCTGGGGAGAGGATATGGATGATACCAAGGCAAAAGCAGCTCAATTTATCGACGAAACAATCATCCGCGGTCAGGACTCGAACAACAACCCGATTATCACTAATCTGGAATATCTGAAGAACAACCTGGATAGGTTGTTAGCCTTTTAAAATGAATGATCTAGTCAAACAGCTCCTCAAAACGGAAGAACGGATTAATTACCTGCTCCAGATAAAGGATCACTCCAGCTGGGGCAACCTGGACGGATTCAAGGAAAATTGCGATGAGTTGAAGCATTCTGTTTATGACCATACAGAAGAGCAGTTTGCTGCAGCTATCCGTAAACTCAATGAATCGATCTCCTTTCTTGAAGAGAGGGCGGAAGAGCATCTTACACCCATGGAGCGGGTCAGGATCGTACGAAATGCTCAGCGTTTCACTTTAAAAGACATCCTTGAAAATGTGTATGAGGATTACACAGAACTTGGCGGGGAAGAAGACGCAAATATAGATCCGGCAATGATATGCGCCAAGGCAACAATTGTCAGAAAAATTAAAAACAAACCGTATACAGCCTCCGTCATGGTGATCGGCCAGGAGTGCGGCCATGGTGAGGAGTACCGGAACGGCGGTTCCTGCAGGCCGGAAGGCAATGCCAAAGCTCTCCGTTATATGAAGGTTGCAGAAACGGAAGGCATTCCCATCCATTTCTATATTTTCACCCCGGGTTCTTATCCGGTTGAAGAGTATCCAGGAGCAGCCCAGCAGATAGCACGTAATATTTATGCCATGACAAAACTCAGGGTCCCCATGATCTCAATGATCTCTGAAGGAGGTTCAGGCGGTGCTGAGGCAATTGGATTGTCAGATTTCAGAATGATGACATCCCATGGTTATTATTCGGTCATTTCGCCGGAGGGAGCCGCCGCCATTGAAGGGAAGATCAGGGAAGGCTCGAAGGTACCGAAAGAACTCATTGAAGTCTGTGCCGACCGGTTGCGGCTGACCGCCGAAGACAACCTGAAGAACAGAACCATAGACCGCATTATCTATGAGCCGCCGATGGGAGCGAGAAAAGATAACTTCAGCTTCTTTTCAAAACTGAGAGCAGAAGTGCTGAGAGCAACAGACAAGGTGGTTCTATCAACAAAAAGTTTTAATGCCCTGCGCACCTATGAAATCAGGCGTAAAAAGCATCAAAAAGAGACTGAGGAGCTTCAGATTGAAGTTCCCTGGGATCTCAACAAAGATGAGATCAAACGTCTTCTTACCCTCCGATCCAAGAAGTATCATGACATGGGCAGAGACGGCTTCACGGGGAGTACAGAGTCTGCGGACGGTATATATAGTCTGGCCAAGGTAAAGACCGAAAAAGTCTACTATACCCTGCGCTATGACATCATGAAAAACCACAGGCGCCAGGTAAAAAAGGTTCTCACGGATGTTTCAGGTGAAGGCTCCGTTATGCTCAAACGTATAACTGAACCTATCAATGCAATAATGGATCTCTGGAGCAAAAGGAAAACAGAAAGACCCCAGCGACTCATAACCTACTCAGGCGGACAGCAGGAAAATGTTCAGCGTAAAGACCCCCTGGAGCTTACCGACACCTACACCAGTCCCCTGGCAAATGAAGATCGCACCGTCACCTGCCCCAATGCGGAGAAACATGGCTGTAAAGATCTCTGGATACCGGATCTCTACGGTGAATTTGCCGGCGTCTGTGAAACATGCGGGCATCATTTTCCCCTTGAACATGAATGGTATCTGGAGAACATTTTCGATCCAGGTTCACTTCGCCACCTCAACCTCGACATATCCTCCGGCAACCCTCTCGGCTACACCGGGTTTTCAGAAAGACTGCAGGCCTCGAAAAATAAAACAGGCCGCCGTTCAGGAAATATGATCTTCCATGCCAAGGTAAACGGCATCCAGATTATCGTCAGTATGCTCTATTCTGATTTTCGTAATGGTACAGTCGGCTCCGCCGAAGGTGAGAAGTTTGCCCAGGCCTGTGCCCTGGCAAAACGAAAAAAACGGCCGCTGCTTGCCTATATACACACAACCGGCGGAATACGGATTCAGGAAGGCACCCTGGGAGTTATTCAGATGCCCAAATGTACAATGGCTGTCCGGGAATATATTGATTCCGGAGGACTTTATCTGGTAGTCTATGATAATAACTCCTATGCCGGTCCGGTGGCATCATTCCTCGGCTGCTCTCCCTACCAGTTTGCCATCAGGTCAAGCAGGATAGGTTTTGCCGGGCCCCGAGTGATACGAGAGACAACGGGAACAGAGATCCCGCCCAACTACCATTCAGCGAGGAATGCCCTGAAAAGAGGGAACATCCAGGGGATATGGGATCGCCGCGAATTCAGGAAAAATCTTTATAAAGCCCTGATGACTATGGGAAGTCCAAGTCTTTATTACAGGTGATGGCATAGATAGCTCATCAGGCTGGTTAGGCTGTAGGCTTTTAGACTGTTAGGAAAAGGTAACCTGCAGAAATAAGATCTTTGCTGACAGCCTGCAGCCTAAACGGCTAACCCGAATAAATCGGAGTTTTAGAATGCTTGGATAAGTGCCATGGAAATATATTCAACTATATAATTTAAAACGACCTCCCCGGATTTCTTGTTTTTTATTACAGAAGTTCTGGAGTAAGGCACTAAACAACCTAAGTATTTTCTTTGCACCTGGAGTTAACAGATGACACCAGAACAGCCCAATCAAGAAATTCTACAGCTGATCCAGCAGCAGATTAACCTCCCATCTCCTCCGACAATCGCTGTCAAAATCCTCAACACTGTCCAGAACAACAAGGAATTTTCGCTGAACGATCTGGAGAAAATCATTTCTACAGATCCGGCACTTACTGGGAAAATGCTGCAAATAGCGAACTCCGCCTTTTATTCCCTGCCTAACAAGGTGAGTAATATTACCCGGGCCATGTCTATCCTTGGTACCAACGTCATCAAAAACATTGCTCTTTCTTTCGTTATTACCAAGGAATTACGCAGAAATACAACTTCATATTTTGATTTCGACCATTTCTGGCGACGATCAGTGACAACTGCTGTAGCAGCAGAACTTGTAAAGAATCTGATACAAAAAAAGGACGACGATATTTTTGTAACAGCACTTCTGCAGGATTTAGGTTTCCTTATACTGTGTCTCAGCAAGGGAAAAGAATATGACGAGCTTCTGATTGCATGCAAATCTGACAGATCCACCAGTCTCATCAAGTTAGAACAACAGGAATACCAGTTCGACCACCAGCAAATCAGCTACACGCTTATCCATGACTGGAAACTGCCGCCATCAATCACGGAACCGGTGCGCTACCACCATGAACCGGAAAAGGCTCCCGAACAATACCGTCAAACAGCAGAGA
>JAUVON010000419.1 GCA_030599175.1 Desulfobulbaceae bacterium
GTGAAGCTTGGATAAAACCTGGCGTATCTCTAATTCGGTCTTCTTATAACGGTCCTTGCTAACGGGCGAAACAAGTATTCGAGAAATGTGTTTTTCTCCGCTGAAATCTTTCAGAGCTGTAGTAAGCGGAATAAGCATCTTTTCATCATCCAGGGAGGTGTTTATGGATAGCTGAAATCCTTTTGGCTGAGAAGTTCCTATCACAAGATAGCGAATCCCGTTGATATTAACATACTCTCCGGTGACATCCCGTGTGCGGCTTCCGAAAAGACGCTCTTGAATGGTCGCTCCTAAAAAACAAACCCTCCGGCTTTCCTCAATATCTCCTTGATTGATAAACCGCCCTCTGGCAACTATAAAATTACGCAGCTTTGAAGTGTCTGGAACCACACCCAGGGTGTGTACAGCGCGGTTTTCGTTACCGTATTTTACTACCGGATGCCCGCAATCGTATTCTGGCAAAGCTTCCTCTATCTCAACAGGAAAGGCCTTGAGTGCATCTACGTCTTTTTGCGAGAGCCGGACTCTTCGTGCTTCTCTATAAGTACCTATTTTGCTTTGAACACGCCCACCTCTTACATATATAGTTTTTTCCCCCATCTTTCCCCATTCACGTTCGAAAAATCCCTGAAAACCCGCACCGAACCCGATAAGGACAATGACGGCAGCGATACCCCAAAAAATTCCGAACATAGTTAGAAAACTCCGGGACTTACTGCTCCGAATCTCGAGAAACGCCTGTCCAATGAGTTCACCTGTCAGTGTTCGCGAAACCCAGAGAGGCTTTGGTATTTTCTTACCAGCAACGGTTTCGCCCCGTTCATATTTCAGAGCTTTAGCCGGTTCCATCTCGGCCGCATTTTTGGCTGGGATGTATCCTGAAATAACTCCGGTCAAAATCATCACCAAAACAACGATCAAGGAGAGTTCTGGAGAGTTCTGAGGAAGAGGAATAAACCGCGGTAAAGGCAAAAGGTTGACAGCCCCCAGAAGAGCCGATCCTAACAAAAAACCAATGAATCCGCCCAACAGCGTAATGAACAGCGCTTCTGCCAAGAAATGACGTCGAATGTCCTTTTTCCTGGCTCCTACTGATTTACGGATGCCAATTTCGCGGGTGCGTTCCTGTACAGAGACAAACATTATGTTCATCACTCCAATACCGCCTATAAACAGAGTGACTATTCCGATTAGACCCAAGAGAATGTTCAATCCGAGGGAGAGCAGATGGAACATTTTCTCGAAGAAAGCAAATTCAAAAACCATCAATGCTTCTTCATCCCCGGGATCAAAATGGTGGCGTTCGGCCATTACACTGCGTATCTCAGTTACCACTTGACTGGATTTATAATTCTCCTTTGGAGTGGCAAAAACAAGATTAAGACTCTTCCCGTCGCCCCACAATTGCTGGCCTGTACTCAAGGGGATCAGGATCTGGTCGTCATGCTGGCTGTTTATAGTAGACATCTGCAACTCTTTTTCAACAGCTAAGCCTACAACGGAGAAGGTTACACCACGAATCTTAATTTTTTTGCCGACTGGGTTAAATTTTTCGCCAAAAAGCTGCTCCCTGACATTATTACCTATAAATGCAAAGCGCCGGCGGTTTTTTACATCATTTTCGCTGATAAACCGTCCTTTGGCCACCTGCCAGTTGTTCATCTTTTTTGCAACAGGCAGAATACCTCGGATATTGTACCGCCTGGATTCTGTTTCGGCTTTTACCTGGTACCATCGGGTCATCTGCGGGCTTATCTTGCCCACTGAAGGACATTGAATTTGAATAGCCTCGATATCCTTAATTTCCGGGACTATAGGTCGTCCTGTCTTGTATCCACCTACCCCGATGGAGGTATGACCCGGCATAAAAACAACCAGATCTTTACCGATTTTATGCATGCCTTCGAACATATAATCGCGGAACCCGAATCCCCAACCCAATAGGATCATAATGGCCATAATCCCCCAGATGATCCCGAAAAGCGTAAGGGTGCTGCGGAGTCGGTGCGCTTTCAGATCTGCGAAGGCTTGTCTAATTATTTCGGATAAACGCATAACGAAATCCTTGATGTGGAACTAACCCAGGCTGATA
>JAUVON010000354.1 GCA_030599175.1 Desulfobulbaceae bacterium
GCTGGTGGAGGTTCTTTCAACTCTTGAGGAAGAAGAATATGAGATCATTTATATAGATGACGGCAGCACAGATAAAAGCCTCCAACTCCTGAAAGAGATCCAGGCAAAGGACAGTCATGTTGTGGTTGTGAGTTTCAGGAAGAACTTTGGACAAACTGCCGCAATGGCTGCGGGGTTTGATTATGCTAAAGGGGATATTATCATCACAATGGATGCTGATCTGCAAAATGACCCCCGTGATATTCCAAAACTCCTGGAGCAGGTTGCCGCCGGTAATGATATTGTCACCGGCTGGAGATATGATCGTAAAGACCCGTTCATCAACAGGAGACTGCCATCAATTATTGCCAATAAAATCATTTCTAAAACCACAGGGGTCAATATCCATGACTATGGTTGCACCTTGAAAGCATTTAAAAAAGAAGTGGTAAAAAATATCAGGTTATATGGAGAAATGCATCGCTTTATCCCGGCTATAGCCAGCGGCATGGGTATAGATTTCACCGAGGTAAAGGTGAACCACAGGCCGAGAAGGTTTGGTACTTCCAAGTATGGCATCTCAAGAACTATCCGTGTCATCCTTGATCTGATAACCGTGAAATTTCTTCTCAGTTACGCAACAAGACCGATTCAGGTTTTTGGTTTTATGGGTGTTGTCTCAGGAGGGATCGGCTTTTTGATTGCTCTGATAATGACTTTCCAACGTCAATTTATGGGCATTCCTCTTGCAGACAGGCCTCTTCTTCTGCTGTCTGTAATGCTTATATTTATCGGTATTCAATTTATAACCCTGGGACTTATTGCCGAATTGCAGGCCAGAACTTATCATGAGTCTCAGAATAAGCCTGTATATTACGTGAAAGAGGTTTTCGGGATAGAGGGGCGCGGCGCAAAAGAGTGATGTCAATCAATCAAATATTGATCGATATCATCATACCGAATTGGAATGGTGCGCATATGCTGGCGGATTGCCTGCACTCCTTGAGTATGCAGACTTTCTCCGGTTTCCGAATCATCGTTATAGATAATGGTTCGGAAGATTGCTCCGTAGCTTTGCTGAAAACGGAATTCCCCCAGGTGCAGGTTTTCAGATTTGATGAGAACAGAGGCTTTACAATTGCCGTAAATAAGGGGATCAGCGAAGGTGCAGCTCCCTGGATACTTTTGTTGAATAATGATATGGAGGTTGCACCTGATTGCCTGGAAAATCTTCAGCTGGCCATAGAGAAATATCAGGATTACCAGTTTTTTGCCCTGAAAATGTTGAATTTTCATCAACGTGATCTAATTGATGGGGCAGGGGATGCTGTTCTCAGGGGTGGAGTCGGCTATCGTCTCGGCACCATGGAACGTGACAGCGACTATTACAGTCTAGATAGAGATACCTTTGGTGCCTGTGCCGGAGCAGGACTGTATAAGCGTGAGCTGTTTGAGGACATCGGGGTTTTTGATGCCGATTTTTTTGCTTATCTTGAAGACGTTGATCTCAACCTGCGGGCAAGAAGGCGGGGGATGCAGTGTCGGTATGTCGCTTCCGCTGCAGTATATCATATTGGCAGTGCCACTTCCGGTTCGAAGATTAATGACCTGACTATTCGACTCTCTACACGTAATAATTTAAGTGTTCTTCTGAAAAATTATTCTCTCTGGATGTTTATACGTTTTTTTCCGTCTATCATCGTTTATCAACTGATGTGGGCTCTTTTTTCCTGTATAAAAGGGATGATAATACCCTATTTAAAAGGAACAGGAGAGGCTGTGATGACATCGGCAAAATTTTTTAAAAAGCGTAATGCAATTTTACATCACAGGAAAAATATTCCCGAAAAGGAATTTATTGCGATGATCAGTTCGGCTGAGCAGGAAGCGGTAAACTCGATTATGGCGAGAAGAAAGGCGGCGGGGAAAAATAATTTTCTTTTACTCTGCTACAGTAAGCTCTTTCTCTAAAATCTTGCAGTTATGGCAGGTTTAATACACATAATTATCGTAACTCATAACTCATCCGATGTTTTGCCCAATTGTCTGGCGCATCTTGCCGGCCAGAGTGTTTCAATAACCTCCATTACCATTGTTGACAGTGGTTCAACTGACACACATTATCTGGATGATTTTGCGCAAAAGGAAGGGAACAAACTCATTCTGTCCGATAATATTGGTTTTGCCAGGGCTAATAATCTTGGTTTCAGTGAATTAACCGACCAGGATGGAATCGTAGTATTTCTCAATCCGGACACTTTTCTACCGGAAATTTTTTTCTCTCAGGCTATTGAGGTACTTAACGAAAATCTCAAAGCCGCTATTGTTTCGGGCAAACTGCTTGGTTTTAACCCGGAACAGGGGGAAAAAACCGGCAAGATAGATTCAACTGGTATATTTAGAAAATGGTATGGCCGCTGGTACGATCGAGGGAAAGGCGAAGACGATAGTGACCGGTATAATCTCATCCAGCAGGTTCCTGCAGTTTGCGGGGCTCTTATGGTCTGTAGAATGGAGCCATTGCTCAGGTATAATGGCGAGGTTTTTGATAGCGACTTTTTTTTATACAAGGAAGATATAGAGCTCAGTCTTCGTTTGCGCCGGGATGGTTGGAAACTGATATACGATCCTCGCCTTACTGCCTGTCACTGCCGCGGCTGGCAAAATAAAAGGGGAAGGATTCCGTTTACACTTCGCCTCATGGCAGCAAAAAATGAAGTGATGCTCTATCGGAAACATCCTTCACCGTATATATTGTGGGCGTTGATGAAATATATTCTGGTTAGAGTTTTTCGGGTATGATTTCTTGGAAACTGCTGATGATTGATGGAATCGTAAAAATTCTTCATCTACTTCGTTGCTATAAATTTTCTATCATCACGACGTACTTTAGTACGCCGAAATAATAGAAAATTTATGCGCCTCGGATATGAAGTTTTTTACGAATCCATCCTGCAAAATAGGTTTTTACGAAACCATCATGATTGATATAACACAACCACTACCGTCCATCAGTGTTATAGTTCCTACCCTTAACGGTGAAAAAACACTGGAACAATTTTTTGCCAGTCTGCATCAGCAAAACCTGCAGCCTGTCGAGA